>CACYHJ010000262.1 GCA_902774165.1 Oscillospiraceae bacterium | reverse complement strand
CGCGGTCGAATGCGGGTTTGAGCGCAGAATGACGCTGCCGTATTCGTTTTACGAAGAGCTGCGGCGTTTCGACGTCTTCGATAAAACGTATCCCGAACCGATGCTGATCCTGCACGGTGACGCGGACGACGTGGTGCCGCCCGCGGACGTGCGAAAATTCTGCGCGGCGCATCCCGGAATGCGGCTGCAGACGATCCACGGCGCGGATCACCGGTTCAAACATCCCGGCGAGCTTGAGTCGGTCGCGTATTACGCGATGGACTTTTGGGGAATGCACGGCTGCGCCGACGAACGGATCGAACGGGTCCGCCGGATGGAAGAAGCCTTCGACGCGGTGAGCGCGGCGATACGGGCGCTGTCCGACGCGCTGGACGGATACGAAGTAGCGCGCAAAGCACTCGACCGTCTGACGGAATATTACGAAAGCCCGCTGTGGCGGGAGGATTTCGAGGCGGACGAGACCGGGCTTCTGCCGCCCGACCTGAAACGCGGCGTGCTCGGCGAGGACGGGATATGGAATCTTCTCACCGAATGGCAGGAGCTGAAAGAGCGGATGCGCGGCATTTCTGCCGGAACGGAGAAAACCGAAGATGAATGATAAAAACTATCAGGACGTCAACGCCGAGACCATCGACCGCTGGATCGACGAAGGCTGGCAGTGGGGCATTCCCGTTTCGCATGAGACCTATGAAAAAGCCCTGATGGGCGAATGGGACGTATATCTCACGCCGACAAAGCCGGTGCCGCACGCGTGGTTCGGAGACCTGAAAGGCAAAAAAGTGCTGGGTCTCGCGTCCGGCGGCGGGCAGCAGATTCCGATTTTCACCGCGCTGGGCGCGGACTGCACGGTGCTGGATTATTCCGAAAAGCAGCTGGCGTCCGAACGGGCGGTCGCCGCGCGGGAGGGCTATTCCGTGCGCGTCGTCCGGGCGGATATGACGAAGCCGCTGCCGTTTGAAGACGGGGAATTCGACCTGATCTTTCACCCGGTGTCGAACTGCTACGTCCGGGAGGTGCGCCCCATCTGGCGCGAGTGCTTCCGCGTTCTGAAAAACGGCGGCGCGCTGATTGCGGGTATGGACCATTATATCAATTATATGGTTGATTCCGACGAGGAGCGTATTGTCAACCGCCTGCCCTTCGATCCGCTTTCCAACCCGGATCAGATGCGGCAGCTTGAGGAGGACGACGCGGGCGTGCAGTTTTCGCATTCGCTGGCAGAACAGATCGGCGGGCAGCTCGAGGCGGGCTTCCTTCTTACGGATCTGTATGAGGACGTCAACGGCGAAGGCCGTCTGCACGAGCTGAACATCCCGACGTTTCTCGCGACGCGGGCAATCAAACAATAAGAGGGATATCTATGAAATACTTTTCCGTGATCGGTGACTCGATCAGTACTTTCGAGGGCACGATGCCGGAGGGTTACGCGCTGTATTACGACAAACAGACGCAGGAAGCGAACGGAATGCGGGGCGTTGAGAATATGTGGTGGTATTCCGTAGGCAGAATGCTCGGCGCCCGGCTGCTCGTCAACGGTTCCTGGTCCGGCGGCACGGCGGTCGGGGAATATCCCGGCGCGTGCAGCGAGGAGCGCATCGCCACCCTCGGCAAAGACGGGACGAGCCCCGATTATATCCTGATCTATATCGGCATCAACGACTGCGGCTCCTGCGTGAAGCTGCATAAAGACGATCCCGACGAACCGGACTCCGCCTGCTTCGCCTCGGCGTATCGCCTGATGCTCTCGCGGCTCAAAAATACATACCCGGACGCAAAAATCTTTTGCGGCACGGTAATGCGAACGCAGCGCGTCGGCGACGGAGAGGATTGGGATCTTGTCGGGATTCTCGGCAGAGGGGATCTTGAGGCGTTTAACGGCGAGATCCGCGCCGCGGCTGCGGAATACGGCTGCACGCTTGCGGATCTTTTTATGACCGGATGGAAATATGACGCGCTGGACGGCGTCCATCCCACCGCCGGAGGCCACGCGCAGATCGCCGAAGCGTGGAAAGAGGCTTGTCAATAAGTATGGGCAGTATATACAATCAATAACCGGCAACCAACGGAGATGATATCTATGCTCGAATTCATCGACGCGAACTGCCGCGTCGGCAGAGGGCCCGTTCAACGGGAGGGCGCACTTGAAAACACGGACGCGCTTCTTTCGCTGATGGATGATTTTAACGTAAAACAGGCGGTGGTCTATCACGCCGTCGCGCAGTATTCCGATCCGCTGCTCGGCAATAGTCTGCTTGTGAACGAGACCGGGGACAGTCCCCGTTTCCTGCGTCAGTGGGCGGTGCAGCCGCGCGTCTGGGAGCTGTTCCCCGCGCCTGCGGAGCTGCTCGCGCAGATGAAAGAAAACGACGTGTGTTCGGTGCGCCTGTTCCCCGCGCAGTACGGGCATTCTCTCAAGCGTTACGCGGCGGGGGAGCTGCTCGACGCGCTCGGGGAATGCCGCGTTCCCGTTTTTATTTCTCTCGACCAGTTGAAGGATTGGGACGCGCTTTACGGATTGTGTACGGATTATCCTGCCGTCCGCTTCGTGCTCTGCCGCCCCGGTTACCGATGTCTGCGGCGGCTTGTGCCGATCCTCGACGCCTGCGGAAATCTTTGGGTGGAAACAAGCGATCTTCTGATGCACGACGGATTGAAAGATCTTTGCCGTTATCAGAACGCTGAAAAATTCATCTTCGGCAGCGGGATCCCCGAAGCGTCCCTCGCCGCCGCCGCGTCGCAGCTTCTGCTGTCGGAGATCTCCGACGAGGAAAAACAGCTGATCGCCGCGGGGAATATTTCGCGGCTTCTGTCGGAGGTGCGCTTATGATCGGTGAAAACGTCCTGCGGGGCAAGCCCTTTGACGGCGTGTTTATCTTCGATATCCACGCGCATCTTCATCAGACCTCGGATTTCCAGATGACCCATACCGCGCCGGAGGACGTGGCTGCCACGATGGATAAACTCGGTATCTCCGGCGGCTGCGTCTCGTCGATCCTGTCAATTCATGCGGACTGCCGCCTCGGGAACCGGCTGATGCTGGACGCGGTAACAAAATACCCCGGGAGATTATACGGCTACGTTACCGTGTCGCCCCACGACAACGGGATCGACCTCGACCCGTTCTTCGCCCATCCCGGCGTAAAGGGACTGAAGGTCCACGCCGCGTTCCACCGCGCGTCCATCGACGACGCAAGGTATGATCCGTTCTTTGAATATGCGGATAAAAAAGGTCTGCCGGTGCTGTTCCACGCCTGGGAGATCGCCGATATTCTCCATATCGCGAAGCTCGCCGCCCGTTACCCGGGAGCGAAGCTTATCATCGGCCACGGCGCGATGCGCACCTGGGAGGTCAAGCGCGAGGTGAAAAAAAAAAAAAAAAAATATGAGAACGTGTTCGCCGACACCACGGTCGCCGTGGCGTACGACGGCGCGGTCGAATACGCCGCGAAGCAGCTCGGTGCGGACCGGCTCTGCTACGGCAGCGATATCCCGTTTTACGACTGCCGCCACGTGGTCGGCAAGGTGGCGACGAGCCGCCTCAGCGACGAAGCAAAGGAGAAGATCCTCGGGGGGAACGCCCGACGGATTCTTGGGTTGTAAATTCTGATTTATCGGGGCGTTTGTACCCCGTCTTGCGTCGCTTGCGACGCATATCGAGCCGCCTTCGGCGGCATATCGAGTCGGCAAAGCCGACATATCGAGCGCGAAGCGCATATCGACAGATTTTTGTCGAGATATCGCCTTTCGGCGATTCGATATGTTGACCTACGGTCAACTCGATATATGCTCGCAAGCGAGCATTCGATATGTGTTTGCTTCGCAAACACGAGTAATACTGATTTATCGGGCTCTCCCCGATAAATCAGAATATGAAAGGAGCAAACCATGGAACACGCCTATTCGATCTTGATGTTCATCTTCGCCGGAGCGCTCTTTCTCTACGGCCTTCTGATGTTCGCAACAAAAAGCATCAGCCTGATCCCGTACAACCGCAGATACTCCGCGAAAATGAGCGATGAAAAACTATATGTGCGGCAGGTGGGAAAGATCGTGATGCTGGTCGCCCTGTCTCCCGCGATCAGCGCCGGCGTCGGGCTTCTGCCCCTCGGCGAGACCGTGTGGCCGGAGCTTGTCTCCCTGATCGCCGGCATGGTCCTGTTCCTGTGGATCGGGACCAGGATGATCCGCATCGCGCAGTGAATCCGCGGCGTCAGGGAATCGCGTCGGGACGCAAAGGAACTTCGGCAACACCGCACAAATACGAATGCGCGTCTTGCTTGATCTTTGTTCCGTCATCTTGCACAGATTCTCCTTGACAACCGTCAGGTTGCCTGCGGAGAC
>CACYHJ010000261.1 GCA_902774165.1 Oscillospiraceae bacterium | reverse complement strand
AATGGGGTACGGGGTGGAACCCCGTCATCAATTATTCATTATTCATTATTCATTATTCATTTGATTTGTCGTGGTCGAAGACCTCGACAAATCAGAATTCAACAAACAGCCGGCCCGGTTTTGCCCGGACCGGCTGTTTGTTTACTGTTCTGTCGGATATTCCGACTTTCCCGTGATCTTTCTTTTGATGATTTTTCCCATACGCTTCAGCGCGTAGGGTCCGACCAGCTTCATCATTTCCTCCGCGGTGTGCATCTCGCTGGCGGCGGGCAGATCCCTCGACAGGTGGATCGCGTCGAACTCGCAGCGGGTGGTGCACAGGCCGCAGCCCACGCACTTGTTGAAGTCCACGGTGGTCGCGCCGCACTTGAGGCAGCGGGAGGCTTCGGTTCTGACCTGCTCCTCGGTCAGCGGCAGGCGAAGATCGCTGAAGCTCTCTCTCGGGATATCGTCTTTGTTCAGCTCGATGAACTGTCTGAGATCGCGGCCGATTGTGAGGCTCTGGCCCGGATGCACGAAGCGGTTCAGCGAGACCATGCCCTCTCTGCCGTCGGCGATGGCGTCGATGGCGAAGCGCGCGCCGTGGAAGATGTCGCCGCCCACGAAGATATCGGGCTCGGCGGTCTGCAGGGTGACGGGATCCGCCTGGGCGGTGCCGTTTCTGTTCAGAACCACCTTGCTGCCCTTGAGCAGGTCGCCCCATTCCGCGCTCTGGCCGATGGCCATGAGAACGTTGGAGCAGGGCACGGTGATGGTGTCGTTCTCGTCGTATTTCGGGCTGAAGCGGTGGTTTTCGTCAAACACGCTGACGCATTTTTTGAAGACCACGCCGGTGACCCTGCCGTTCTCGGTGAGGACCTCCTTCGGACCCCAGCCGTTGCGGATCTCAATCTTCTCCGCAAGGATCTCGGCAACCTCGTCCTTCGCGGCGGGCATTTCGTCCCGCTGCTCAAGGCAGAGCATGGTGACCTTACCCTTGGTGCAGCGCAGCGCGGTACGCGCCACGTCGGCCGCCACGTTGCCGCCGCCCACGACCACCACGTCGCCCTCCAGCGACGTATTGCTGTTCAGGTTCACGTCCCGCAGAAACGCGACGCCGGACTGCACGCCCTCCGCGTCCTCGCCGGGCACGCCCGCCATTCTGCCGCCCTGCAGGCCGATGGCGATGAAAAAGCCCTTATACCCCTGCGCGCGCAGCTCGTCGAGGGTCACGTCCTTGCCGACCTCCACGCCGCAGCGGATCTCGGCGCCCATGCTTTCAATAATCTCGATTTCCTGTTCAAGAACCGATTTTTCAAGCCGGAAATTGGGGATGCCGTTCATCAGCATCCCGCCGGGGCGCTTCTCTTTTTCGAACACGGTGACGGGATAGCCCTCGGCGCGCAGATACCACGCCGCGGTCAGGCCCGCGGGGCCGGCGCCGATGACGGCGATTTTGTAATCGTCCCACTGGTCGCCCTCGCCGTTCTCACTGATCACCTTGCAGTCCTGCGGATGCTCCAGCTCCCAGCGGGCAAGGAATTTTTTGATCTCGTCGATGGCCACGGGCTTGTCGATCTGCCCGCGGGTGCAGGCGTCCTCGCAGCGGCGGTTGCAGACCGCGCCGCAGACCGCAGGGAAGGCGTTATCCTGCCGGATCAGCTTGAGCGCTTCCTCATACCGGCCCTCGCCCGCCATCTTGACGTAGCCCTGCACCGCGATATGCGCGGGGCAGGCGGTCTTGCAGGGAGAGGTGCCGCTCTTATAGCAGTTGATCTTGTTGTTGTCGCGGTAATTCCGGTCCCACTTGTCCTCGCCCCAGACGTGGTCGTCCGGCAGCTCGTGTACGGGATATTTTACCTTGGAGCCGTCCTTTTTGCACAGCTTCTGTCCCAGCTTCGCGGCGCCGACGGGGCACACCTCAACGCACTTGCCGCAGGCGACGCACTTCTCGGTGTCCACATGGGCGCGGTAAGCGGAGCGGGACATGTTGGGCGTGTTGAACAGCTGGCTGGTGCGCAGACCGTAGCAGGAACCGGCGGAGCAGTTGCAGATGCCCACGATGCGGTCGGGGCCGTCCAGATTGGTGATCTGATGCACGTAGCCCTTGCGCTCGCCGCGCATAATGATCTCCAGCGCTTCCTCGCGGGTGATATATTCCGCGTCCTTGCCGGTCTCCACGAGAAATTCCGCGATATCGCCCAGGCCGATGCACATCTTGCCCTCGATATCGCCCACGCCCTCACCGCGCACGCGCTGCGCCTTGCGGCAGGCGCAGACCATTTTGCAGAATTTATCATATTTATTCAGCCAATGGGAGAGATGTTCCACGCTGGCGCTCTCGATCTTCGGATCGATGGCTTTTTCCACCGGGATGACGTGCATGCCGATGCCAGCGCCGCCGGGCGGGACCAGCTTCGCCGCCAGCTCCAGCGGCTCCTGGGGCGCCAGGTTGAACATGGTGGCGACCTCGGGATTGGTGTCGGTCAGGGTGGGATGCTCCACCATATATTCGCCGGAGCCCACGACCCATTTCGGGATCCAGTACTGAATGTGCTGATCCGCGTTATCTCTGTTCTGTTCAATGATGCCGATCCAGAGAAGATGGTCGATGACCTTCTGGGCCTCCTCCTCGCTCATATTGTTGCGCGCCGCCAGCTCCTTTGTTGTGTAGCCGAAGCGGCGTTTTTCAAAGGAGAGCATGAACTTGACCTCGTCCTTGGTAAGCAGGCGGTCCAGGATCCAGAAATCCATGTGGTTTTCTTTCATGCCGCCGGGCAGCTTGCGGGGGATGGAGTCGGTGATCATCACGGCAAGCTTTTTGACCAGCTTCGCCTTTTCGGGGTCGTCGCAGTGATGCCCGTCCACGGGGTAATCCCGTTCGTTGACGTGGATCATCGGGTTGACTTCTTTTACCATATTGAATACCTCTTATTCGTGCGGCTTATTCGATCGGAATTTTAACGGTGAGGTCGCTTGTCGGATAGGCGGCGCAGGCGTGAACGTAGCCGAACTGCTTATCCGCCGCGCGTCTGCCGTCGTTCTCGGGACAGACGTAGACCGAGCCGGAAAGCACCTTCGTGCGGCAGAACCCGCATTCGCCGCTGCGGCAGCCGGTGTCGATACGGATCCCCGCCCGCTCCAGCGCGACGACAATGCTTTCGGTCGCCTTCGCCGGGATCTTGTCCTCCTGCACGCCTCTGCGTACGGTAAGGGTGAAGGTCTTGTCCTTCAGCTCCTGCGGATAACCGGGGAAGGTCGTGATATCCTTCGCCTGTCCGAAGACCTCGAAGCGCACGCGTCTTGCCGGCGCGTCCAGTCTTTTCAGCTCGCCCCGCAGGAAGGTGTACATCACCTGCGGGCCGCAGATGAAATAAGTGGTGTCGTCGGCGGAATACTTTTTGATCAGCTCCGCGGTCAAAAAGCCCCGCTCGCCCTGCCATTCCGGCTCGTCGCCGGAGAGCACGTGGACGATACGCACCTTGTCGCTCTTGATCGCGTCCAGCTCCTCCTTCATGACGATATCATCCGAGGAGACCGAGCCGTAAAGAATCGTCAGGTCGCAGTCAAGGGAGCCGCCGGCGATCTCCTTCGCCATGGAGGCAAAGGGCGTGATGCCCACGCCGCCCGCCAGCGCCACAACATGTTTCGCGTCGCGCAGAGGCTCGTAATAGAACTGCCCGCAGCCCACAAGACCGGTGAATTCGTCGCCGACCTTGACGCTGTCGTTGATATAATCCGCGATAAAGCCGTCGCCGCGGGAACGGCGCACGGTGATCTCGATGAAGCTGTTTTCGCCTCTGGCCTCAAAGGGCGCGGAGGAGATGGAATAGGGCCGGGAGATCACGGAATCGCCGATTTTGAAATCCAGCACCACGTACTGTCCCGCGTAGAAAAAGGGCAGCTTTTTGCCGTCCTTGCGGACGAAGCGCACGGTCTTTGCAGTCCTGCAGGCGTCGCGCACCTCGGAAACGACCAGCTCCAGTCTGCCGGGGTGCCACTCTTTGACGACCTCGGCGATGGGATCGACCTTTTCGGGGCGGGCGGACGCGGTCCCGAACGCGTTCAGACGCGCCTTCGTCACGCGGGACGCGCCGGTGACGTCTTTTAAGAAACCTTTGATCTTCATTTCGCTTCCGCCTCCTTCGCCATGGTATCAAGTACGTTCTTCGCGGCTTTTCTGCCGTTGGTCACCGCCGGGCCCATGCCGTCGCCGGAGATGGCGTGCGCGCCGGAGAATTCCAGATGCCCGATAAAGCTCTCTTCCTCCGCGGTCTGCAGACGGGCGACGATGTGGTCCTGCATCGTGTGGGCATAGCCGTAGATACAGCCGTTCCACGCATTGGTGTAGCGGTTCACGGTCATGGGCGTTTCGATCACGATCTCAAGCACATGGTCGAGAAGGTTCACGCCGAAATACGCCGACATATCGTCGATCAGCTGTTTCGCCACCTCGTGCTTTACCCGGTCGTAATCCTCCGCTTTGACGGTCTTCCAGCCGTCCACGCGGGGCAGCACCGTGATCGAGAAGGAGCAGGTACCCTCGGGGGTGCAGGTGGGATTGCCGTAGTTGTGGCAGATGCAGGTCAGGTAGCGGTAGGGCCCCAGACCCGCAAGGTTCTGATACAGAACGTCGGTATCCATGGTGTCGCCGCGGAAAATGCTGTAATCTTTGATATTCAGCTCCGCCGCTGGCTTATCGAGAATCATAATGACCGAGAACGCGGTCAGGCTCAGACGTCTGCCGTTGACCATTTTAATCGCCTTGGCGGGGACCTCGGAGGCGGGCTCGATCATGGAGGTATAGACTT
>CACYHJ010000260.1 GCA_902774165.1 Oscillospiraceae bacterium | reverse complement strand
CGTAGGCTGCGGGCACCTTTCCTCCGCCGTTACGATGGATAAGCAGTTCACCAACCTGATCGCCGATTTTTACGGCGTGAAACAGGCGAAATGGACGGCGACGGACCGGCACGCCTTCTCCAAGACGCCGGAGATCGTGCTGAACGAAGCGGAAACCAAGCTCGGCTATCCCATTTTCGTGAAGCCCGCGAACGCGGGTTCCTCCGTCGGCATCACAAAAGCGCATGACAGAGCAGAGCTCACCGCCGCGGTGGAGAAGGCGCTGGCGGTGGACGACAAGGTGATCTTCGAGGAAACGATCGTGGGCAAAGAGGTGGAATGCGCCGTGCTGGGCAACGCCTCGCCCATCGCCTCCACGGTCGGTGAAATCGCGCCCGCGGCGGAGTTTTATGATTACGACGCGAAATACGTCGCCGACAGCAAGCTGTATATTCCCGCCCGCATCAGCGAGGAGACGATCAACCGGGTCCGCTACGCCGCCGTTGAGATCTTCCGGGCGATGAACGGCGCCGGCTTCTCCCGCGTGGACTTCTTCGTCACCGAAAACAACGAAATCTATTTCAACGAGATCAATACCATCCCCGGCTTTACAAGCATCAGCATGTACCCGAAACTTTTCGCGGCTTCCGGGATCCCCTACCCCGAACTGATCGACCGGCTGCTGCGGCTCGCGATGGAAAGGAAAACGCAGCAATGACGCAGAACAGCGAAAAAGAAAAGGTCTTGGTCAGGATCATCAACGAACAGTCGGCGCACGGCGACACCAGCAGCACGGAGCTGATCACGACGGGGTTTCTTGAAAAACCCGCGAATTCCGCGTTCCGGCTTCGTTATGACGAGATCCTAGGCGAGGACGTGCGGAACACGACCAGCCGCGTCATCCTCACCGACGACGGGGACGGCAGCATCACCGTCGAGCGGGACGGGCCGTTCACCATGAAGATGATCTTCGCCACCGGCGGCAGCCACCGCTGCCTTTACCAGACGCCTTACGGCGAGCTCTGGCTTCACGTCCGGACCGCGCAGGCACAGACGGATTATCTGCCCGACCGGCTGCGCGTCTTCCTCGATTTCGAGGTGTTCGCGGAGGGCTCGTCGATCAACAAAACCAAAATGACCTATTTTATTAAACCCCGCAAGGTAAAACGGGGAGAAAAGGACGGAAAAACAATATGACGGATCCGATCATTTCAGCCCAGGAACAGATCAAAGAGCTTATCACGAACGCGTTTTCCGCCGCGATCGCCGCCGGTCTTCTGCCGGAGGCGGAGCCGGCGCCGTTCCACGTTGAGATCCCCGCGGACCGCAGCCACGGCGATTTTTCCACCAACGCCGCCATGGTCAACGCCCGCGCCTTCCGCCGCGCGCCCGCGATGATCGCCGACGCGCTGATCGGAAACGCCTCGCTGGAGGGCACCTATTTTGAAAAGGTGGAGGCCGCAGGCCCGGGCTTCATCAACTTTACCCTCGGCAGCAAATATTACACCGATATTCTCCTGAAGGCATACCGGGAGGGCGCGGATTACGGCAAATCCGACCACGGGAAGGGCAAGCGCGTGCTTGTGGAATTCGTTTCGGCAAACCCCACCGGCCCCATGCACGTTGGCAACGCCCGCGGCGGCGCCATCGGCGACTGCCTCGCGGAAACGCTGAGCTGGGCGGGATATTACACCGAGCGGGAATTCTACGTCAACGACGCCGGCAACCAGATCGAAAAATTCGGCCTTTCCCTGGATATCCGCTACCGCCAGATTTTTGACCCTGAGGTTGAAATGCCCGAGGACGCGTACCACGGCGCGGATATCATCGAGCACGCGAAGAATTTCGCCGCGATCCACGGCGACAAATATTTGAACGCCGACGAGGCGGAACGCAAAAAAGCTCTCGTCGCCTTTGCGCTGCCGAAAAACATCGCCGGCCTTGAGCGGGATCTGCTCTCCTACCGCATCAAATACGATACCTGGTTCCGGGAAAGCACCCTGCACGCGGACGGCTCGGTGAAGGATATCATCGAACGGCTCAAGGCCAACGGGTACACCTATGAAAAGGACGGCGCGCTCTGGCTGAAGGCGGAACAGTTCGGCTGCGACAAGGATTTCGTGCTCGTGCGCTCCAACGGGATCCCGACCTATATCGTGCCGGATATCGCGTATCACTATAATAAGCTTGTGATCCGCGGCTTCGACGTCGCCATCAACGTGCTCGGCGCGGACCATCACGGCTACGTGCCGCGCATGAAGGCGGCGCTGCAGGCGCTGGACATCGACCCCGAACGGCTGAAGGTGGTCCTGATGCAGATGGTGCGCCTGATCAACAAGGACGGCGAGGTGATCAAGGCCTCGAAGCGCTCCGGCAAGGCGATCACCCTCGTGACGCTGCTGGACGAGGTGCCCACCGACGCCGCCCGGTTCTTCTTCAATCTGCGCGAGCCCAACACCCACTGCGACTTCAATCTGGACCTGGCGGTGGAGCAGTCCTCGCAGAATCCCGTTTATTACTGCCAGTACGCCCACGCGCGCATCTGCAGCATTCTTTCGAAGCTCTGCCCCGACGGCGCCGACGGCATTCCCGCCGACTCCCTTGACGCGCTGACCGCCCCGGAGGAGCGGGAGCTGATCCGCCATATCGGCGCGCTGCCCGGGCAGGTCGTCTCCTCCGCCGAGGCGATGGATCCCTCCGGCATCACCCGCTACGCCATGGAGCTCGCGGCGCTGTTCCACAAATTCTACAACGCCTGCCGCTGCGACGTGCCCGACACACAGGTGAAGAACGCCCGGCTGTTCCTTTGCAGGACCGTCCGCGATATCATGAAAAACGTGCTCGGCCTGATGAAGATCGACGCGCCGGAAAAAATGTAACGGAGAACGCAAATGGAAATCTGGACCGAAATCAAAATTTCAGTTCCCGCCGGGTTCACCGACGCCGCCGGCGATATCGCCAACATGTGCGTCCCCTACGGGATCTATATCGAGGATTACAGGGATCTGGAGCAGGCTGCGCTGGAGATCGCCCACATCGACCTGATCGACGAGGAGCTGCTGAAAAAAGACCGGACGAAATCGGTCGTTCATATCTATATTTCCCCGGAGGACAATCCCGCGGAGGCGATCGCGTTTCTCAAGGAGCGCCTCGGCGCCGAACACATCCCCTTTGAGATCGACACCGCGGACAGCGACCGGGCGGAGTGGGAAAACAACTGGAAACAGTATTTCAAGCCCATCAAGGTCGGCGACCGGCTTCTGATCCGTCCCGTCTGGGAGGAGATCAGCGACGCGGAAGGCCGGGTCGTGCTGGATCTGGAGCCCGGCGTGGCGTTCGGCTCCGGCACGCATGAGACGACGCAGCTGTGCCTCTCCGTGCTGGAAAAGTATATCACCCCCGGCTGCACGATGCTGGACGTGGGCTGCGGCAGCGGGATTCTCTCCGTCGCCGGCCTGCTGCTGGGCGCGGGGCACGCCGTGGGCGTGGACATTGACCCGCTGGCGGTCAAAACCGCGCGGGAAAACCTTGCGCGCAACGGCTTCGGCGAAGACAGATGCGACCTGATCCACGGCAACCTGACGGACAAGGTCTCGGGAACCTTTGACGTGATCGCCGCCAACATCGTCGCGGACGCGATCATCGCGCTCTCCGGCGGTGTAAAGCGGTTTATGCGCCCGGACACGGTCTATATTGTCTCCGGCATCATCGACAAGCGGGAGCAGGACGTGCTGGACGCGCTGGCGGGATTCGGCTTTGCCGTCCTGGAGCGCTACGAGCGCAACGGCTGGCTCTGTTTCGTCCTCAAGGCCTGAGATCAAAATTAATACAAATTATCAAAAATGCGGCAGAGATTTCTGTTGCATTTTTTTATGATCGGTGATATAGTATGATTGAATAAAAATTTCAACAAACGGAGGTAGATTTATGTTTGGTTTGTCATCTGTCGGCGCATGGTTCCGCCGTGTGATCGCCGCCTTCTCGGCGCTGATCATCTTTTTTTCCGCCGGGAGCGCGCTGCAGGTCACGCCGAGCCAGCTGTTCTTCCGCGGCGTGACGCAGTCGCTTCTCGGGGTCCCGTCGTATTCGTATTACGAGCCGACGGTGAAGATCCCGAAGACCGGGGCGCTGGACAGGACCGCGAAGCACACGATTTACGTTGCGAAGAACGAATCGGAATACTGCCAGATCGCGCTGCAGACAAGGCTTGACAGATCCAAAGCCCGCGTCTCGCTGACCGAATTCACCAACGCGGACGGCGATACGCTGGAGACGGTGTTCTGCGAGGAATATTATATCAAGACCACCGGCGATACCGTGTTCGGCGAATACCCGGACGCGCTGGTTCCCCTTCCGGTCGGCGCCGAAGCCCATCCGGCCGCCGCCGATCACATGGGC
>CACYHJ010000259.1 GCA_902774165.1 Oscillospiraceae bacterium | reverse complement strand
AGCAAAAACAGTTTTCTTGCGGTTTTTTTCATGATGGAAACGTCTCCTTTACAAACATCGATCTGCAAAAGTCAGGGTCGGACCTGTTCGAAACAGAAATCCTCAAACCGTGCGGCTTCTTCGGCCTCGCTTTTGAACACGAAGCAGAGACTGTGGGTGCCGTGGGTGTTTTCAAGCCGGCAGTCGAAGGTTCTGAACACGTCGAATCCTCCGGTATCCTCCGCCTTTACAACGCCGAGCACCGCGCCGAAGGGGCTGTTCTCGCGGATCTCGACCGTGCATTGCCGGGCGCTGCCGTTGGCAAGGCGCAGATGCATCAGCGCGTTCTGCCGCATGCCGTTCACATTCTGGAAATAGAGATAGGAATTATTGCGGATGCCGCGGATCTCGAACCCTTCCGCGTTTTCTTTTTTGATGATCCCGTCGGAGGCGGCAAAGAACCATTCGCCGCGGATCGCGTCCCACGACGCGTCGTACTGCCCGACGCCAACCTCGCGGATGAACGGGTCGGAGACAAGATCGCCGTTGTCCTTATAGTGTGCGTAAACGATCTTGGTGGTGCGGTAATAGGGGTCGATCTCCTCGCCGGTCCCCAGATTTTCGGGGATCCCGTAGGTAAAATACGTCTGGTTGTGATAGGTGAAGAACGTGCCGTGGTCGGTGGTATACTCCTCGCAGAATTTGCCGCGGTAGGTATAGGGGCCGTAAATACTGTCCGCTACCGCGTAGTCGGAAACGTGGGAGTTGAGATAGTACTTGCCGCCGTGCTTCGTGATCCAGCACGCGTCGCTGAAATGCGGCTGGTCGATTTCGACCGGGCGCGGCTCTTCGGCAAGCGAGATCATATCTTCATTGAGTCTCGCGACGTAGTATTTCTTTCCGTAGATGGCGTAGCCCCACATGATATAGGGCGTTTTTGCCGCGTCGTCGTCGATGAACACCGTGGGGTCGTAAGAGGGCGTATCCGCAAGCCCCGACGGCAGCAGCGGCTTGTTCAGCGGGTCGACGTACGGACCCGCCGGTCCGTTCTCGCTCACGGCGACGCCGGTGCAGGACTGGGCCCTGGAATAATAGAAATAATACTTCCCGTTCCGTTCCGCCGCGTCGGTGGCGTAACACTCGGCGTTTTTGCCCAGGAACGTATCCTCCGGGCGCAGCGTATATTCCAGCTTCCAGTTCAGAAGATCGTCAGAGGAGAAGATCCGCCAGTCGTCCATGGTAAAGATCGGCTGATGGGGACCCCTGTCGTGCGTGGTGAACATATAGGCTTTCCCGTTGAAAATGTGGACGTGCGGGTCGCAGACGCCCTGATTCGGTATGATTCTCATGCGTAACCTCCTGAAATGCTCTGTCGTGCCGGCGGATTACTCCGCGACAAAGGGGATGCTGATCGTTTTGGAATACTTATGATAGGCGCTTTCTGCGCGGACCTGCAGGGTATAGGATTTGCCGGACTCCAGGGTGTCGGTCCCGATGCGGAAATCCGCAGTATCATCGTCGTCGATCACGAAATAATCGTCGATAAAGTTCTTGGAATAAACGGAGCGGCCCTTTTCGTTTTTGATTGTGACCTTGTATTCATGCACGATGAAATAAGAGGACGCCTCGTCGAAGGAGATCACCCATTCGCCGTTATCGTTCCGGAACGCTCTGGCGGAGACGTTCTCCGGGAACTCGGGCTTCGTGTCGTGGGCGTACATATTCCGGAACGTATAGGGGAAGTTCGCCTGATCATTGATGTCGTCGACATAGTAATCGCAGAAATAGGTGTCGGAGAGCAGGTCGTAGCCGCGGATGCGCACGCTGCCGTCGTTATCCGCCTCAACCACGCACATTTCCGCCGCGGGATCGTAGCCGTCCGGATGCTGGCCCGGGATATAGTTGTTGTCAAGCTCAAAGGTCGCCATCGCGCCGCAGCCCACGGAGGTATAGCTGGTCTGGATAATGCTTCTGGGGTCGTTCATCGGGAAATGGGAATGGCCGGAGAAGTCGACGACGTTCGTGTGTCCGTTGAGAATCGGGTTGAGCTGCGGGTCGCCCCAGTAGGTGGAACCGTAGACGGTGCCCCAGGGATGCGGATGCTGGAAGACGAAGATCGCCTTGCCGTCCGCCTTCTTCTCCGCCTCGTTGATGGAGTCCGACAGCCATTTCAGGCTCTTCGGGGTAAACGTCCATTCGGTGGCGCTGCGCTCACCGGAGAAAGCGATGCAGGAAAAGCCGTTGATCTCGGTGACCGTGTTCGGGTCATGTCCGAGATGCGTCAGGAAATACTCACGGTAATTGTCGTTCTTGAACTCATGGTTGCCGTGGATGGTGATCATCGCCGTTTCCTCGCGCACATGCTCCTTCAGCGTGGCGGCATAGTTCGCGTAAGCGCCCTCCTCGCCGACGCTGGAGATGTCGCCCAGGCAGAAGAACCCGTCCACGCCGGCGTAGGTCCCGTCATTGTCGAACAGCGCATACGCGGTGTCAATCGCGTCCGCGACGTGATGGTTCTGATTGTGGGTATCGGTGAACACCACAAGGCGCACCGCGGGGACAAAGCCCTCCTCCACCACAGGCAGCGTTTCGGTCACCTTGCCCTGCAGGCGCTGATACCCGCCGAAGGGCAGAATCACGCCGAAAACGGAGGTCAGGCCGAAAATAACGCCGATGATCCATTGGAAAATCTCTTTGACTGGCATAGTAAAAATCTCCTTTTTTTATTTTTCTATTGCAGCGGTCTGCTGATTGACCGCTCGGATCTCATCGTAGATATGATCGCTGAATTTTCTGCTGCGGTCATATTTATAAAGCCCGTTCTGCTCCTGCTCGATATCGGTGAGCTGGGTATAACAGAAACCGCACACCCGCGGGTTCTGCAGCAGAACCGCGGTCAGCCCGGAATAACGGGAAAGAAACTCCTCCTCGGTTTTCGGCGCGTTGCCGTAACCCCATCCGCCCGGCTCGTCCGGATTCCAGAAGGTGCCGCCGTATTCCGACACCCAGACCGGCTGCCCTTTATAGACGTTCTGTTTCAGCTGCTCCTGATGGATCGGATTCGGAACGAAATCCGGGTCGTCCAGCATGCGGTCAAAACGCTCCTTCAGCTTCTCCGGATCCTGCTCATAGTCGTGGATATCGTACATATCCGTGTCGAAATGCACGCCGCCGGAGGCGTCGATCACGGGACGGGTCCGGTCCATCTCCTTGGTGACCTCATAAAACACCTTCTGGCAGATCGGCTCCACGGAGCCGGTCCAGTAGGATTCGTTCTGCGGCGCCCAGCCGATAATGCTCGGGTGGGAATAGTCCCGGCGGACGGTCTCCATCCACTCGGGCAGGAAATACCCGATGCCGCGGCCGTCGCTCAGGGTACAGGTGTTCGCGTATTCGCCCCAGACAAGATAGCCGAGTCTGTCCGCCCAGTAGAGCGAACGCTCCTCGAATACCCGCTGGTGAAGGCGGGCGCCGTTCATCCCCAGCGCCATGGACAACTCGATATCCCGGCGCAGGAACGCGTCGTCCGGCGCGGTATAGATGCCCTCTGGGTTGAAGCCCTGATCCAGCACGGTGCGCATAAACACCGGACGGCCGTTCAACAGCAGCGCCCGATCGGAAAGCGCCACGCTGCGCATGCCGAAATAACTCTGCACCCGGTCGCCGGAATCAAGGGTCACCGTCAGATCGTAAAGCTCCGGTTTTCCAAGATCCCAGAGATGCAGTTCGGAAAGCTTCAGCTCAAGACGCGCCCTGCTGCCGGTCAGCGGGATCTGCGCGTTGCCGACCTCTGCCCCGTGATAGAACGCCGCTGCCGAGACTCCTTTTCCGCCGACGGTTTCGATATCAAGCACCACCGCGCCGTTTGCCACGTCCGGCGTGATACGGATGTGAGCGATCGCCTCACGGGGCGTGAACTCCAGCCACACCGTCTGCCAGATTCCGGTGGTGCGGGTATAGTCGCAGCCGTTGGAATAATAGAGCCGCGCCTGTTTGCCGCAGGGCTGAATACCGCTGCGGTTGTTGTCCTCCGCATAGACGACAACGGTATTTTCCCCGACGGCGGCAAGCTTCGTGATATCCAGCGTAAAGGACGCGTAGCCGCCCTTGTGCTCCCCTGCTTTTTCGCCGTTGATCCAGACGACGGCATGATAATCCACCGCGCCGAAATGCATCAAAACGCGTCCGGCGGTCTGCGCCCCGTCCAGCGTAAAGCGACGGCGGTACCACACGGCGGCGATCCAGTCGGTATAACCGATGCCGGACAGCCGGCTTTCGGGACAGAACGGCACGGTGATGCGGGTCGGCATCGGGGATTCCTTCATCGCCCGGTCCAGCGCGTCGCCGGCCCAGAGCCGTCGGTCCATACCGGAATTGCCGAAATCAAACAGAAAATCCCATGTTCC
>CACYHJ010000258.1 GCA_902774165.1 Oscillospiraceae bacterium | reverse complement strand
CCGCAGGCAACCTGACGGTTGTCAAGGAGAATCTGTGCAAGATGACGGAACAAAGATCAAGCAAGACGCGCATTCGTATTTGTGCGGTGTTGCCTTATAAAATTCTCGCCCTGCTGCTTGCGCCGGCGCTGCTGTTCTCCGTCTGCGTCAGCGTCGCTGCGGCGTTCCTCGGCGACGTCAACCGCGACGGCAAGGTCAGGGCGACAGACGCCCGCACGGTCCTGCGCGCCGCGGCAAGGCTCGAGACGCTGAAAGACGGGCAGGTCGGCTTTGGCGACGTGAACGGCAACGGGCGCATCGACTCCGGTGACGCGCGTCTGATCCTGCGGATGGCCGCGGGCCTCGACGCGCTGAAGGAGATCGACGACACGGAGGCTCCGACCGGGCCCGAGATGTCCGCGCCCGCGGCAGAGGACAAAATGACGGTCCTTGATCTGGACGGCGCCCGTCTGGGCGGGATCGACCGCCGCGCAAACTGTTCTGCGGTCGACGGCGGGATCTTCTACAGCATTTTCGCTCCGGAGGAATATCGGTTCACCGCAAACGCGGAATACCGTTTCTTCAATCAGGAGAGCGGACAGAATATTTACCTCGGCACGCTTGAAAATCAGGGCTACGAGGCGTTCTTCACGCGCACGGAGTATAACGGGAAAATATACACGCTTGCGGTCGTCGGCAATCCGATGGGGGACGCGGCCGTTCCGCTGGTCCTGCTCGCCTTCGATCCGGTCGCGGGATCGATGAAAACGCATACCGTTTCCGAAAACGGATTCCCGTACGCGTCAATGGCCGTCTCGGGCGGGAAGCTGCTGATCATGAACCATGAAATGACGGAGCCGAAACGCGATAAGCTCTACGCGTTCGACCCCGAGACGGAAACGGTAGAGGAGGTATTGACGTTTGCCTCCGCGACAGATTCCCTGCGCGGCGTCTGCGCAGCGAAAAACGGGTTTTTCCTGCTCCGTCTGAAAATCAACGCCGGCAAAGAGAACGAAATGTTCCTTGACCGGTATGACGGCAACTGCGGCAAGGTATCCGAACGGTCCGTCAACGAAATGCTGATGAAGGCAATGGCGCAGATCCCCGGGAACCGGAACCGTCAGGACGCGCTGAACGAGCTTGGAATGAACGTCGCCGGGTTTGCGGTCGAAGGCGACAGATATCTGTTCTACGAGAATTTCGGGACGGCGCGTCTGATCGTCGACCTTGAGACCGGGGAAGCGGTTTTTGCCAAAGACGACATATACTCTCTTTCCGTCGGCAGCGGCGATCCGTTCTTCTACAGGATCGATTTTGATCCGGAAAACGTTGAGGCGCCGGACATTACCGGGCTTGTTGACGGCAAACCGGTCAAGCTTGACTTCAAGCCCACGGATTCCCATAAGCTCATCAATGCGGTTTCACACTCCGCCGGCGGAACGTGGCTCGTGAAGACGGCGGACCGGTACTCCGCGCAGGACTGTTCGTATGTGCTGCACCTCTGGACGGAGAACTGAGGAGATCCCCTGTATGAAAAGAGCGCCCGCTCCGGTTTGGCCGGAGCGGGCAATTGTTATTTCCGCATTCTGATAAGGTCGACGCCTGCCGAAAGCGCCGCGTAGATTCCGACGGCGGCGATCAGGAGCATCACGAACTCGTGCGCCGCGGCAAAGGTGACGAAGGGCGCGCCGAGGATCAGATGCGCGGCAAGATAGGAGACCGGCGCGAACAGGACGTATTCCGTGATCCGCGCGGCTTTTTCTTTCCTGCGCAGCGCCAGCCGGAGAATTCCCGCGGCGACGGCGACTCCTGCCGCCAGCAGGAAATAGGAACCGAGGACCAGGCGGGGCAGCGATACCGCGCCGCCGTCGTAGGGCTCGCCGTAAAGCGTCATCAGCTCGCCCTGCTTTGCGCAGTCGCAGTAGACCACCCGCAGCGCGGCGCCCTCCCAGCGGTCCGTCAGCACGACGGTCTGTGTTTTTTTGCCGAGGATCTTATCCCACGCGCTGCTCCACGCCTCGATTTCGATGACGCGGGTTCCCTCATCGTCCGGTTCTGAGAAGGTGTTGATCCGGCAGGCGGTCACCTTGTCCGAGAAGGAAACGCTCAAGGGGCCGTTCTGTACGGCTGCCACCTTTGCGCCGCTGTCCTCGAAGGGGACGTAATTCGGCCTTGTCAGATACGAAAAGACCGTGCATACGGCGACGAACGCCAGCGCGGCCGCAAGAACCGCGGCGGCGCGTCTTCTTTTTTTCAGGTCTTGTTTTACCCGGCGCAGGGGCGCTGCCTCGTCGGCGGACGGCACAGTTTCCGGCGCTCCGGACTGAAGCGCCCGGGCCTCGGCGGCGCAATCCGGGCAGGACGCGAGATGCTCCCGGATCAGCGCCGCGCTTTCCGGACTTGTCATCTCCTCGACGTATAAGGGCAAAAGGTCTTTGATCAAACAGCATTGACGGTTCATGGTTCTTCCTCCATTCGGTCCGTGATCATTTTTTTCGCGCGGTGATAGGTCACGCACGCCCAGTTCGCCGTTTTTCCGAACAGCGAGCCGATCTGGTCAAAAGGAAGCTCGGCGTAGACCCGCCAGAGGAACACCTCTTTATAGGTTTCGGGCAGCTTGTGCAGGATCTGCCGGATCCGCGCGGCGTCGTCGGAATCGGCGACGGTCTCCTCCACGCCCGGGCGCGGGTCGGCGATCAGTTCGTCCTCTTCTTCGAACGGTGCGGTCCTTCCGCGTTTTTTCGCGTAGGTCAGCCAGCAGTTTTTCGCGATCTGACAGAGCCAGGAATAGATCCCGCACTCGCCGCGGAAGGAATCAATCGCCTTCAGCGCCTTGAAAAAAGTCTCGCTGGTGAGCTCTTCCGCCGTGTCCGGATCGCCGGTGAGCTTCAGAAGATACCTGTACACCCCGGAAAAATACCGGGTGTAGATCTCGTCGAATTGCATTCCGTTCCGCCTCCTTTCGTATATGTGACTGCGCAGAGAAGGAAATCTTACAGAAAAATCTGATTTTTTATAAAAAATCATCGGTCTTATCATATCATTTTCCGTCGGGGAAAACAAGAGAAAAGAAAAAGCAGCCGGTGTGGCTGCTTTTTTCCGGTTCCCTGCCGCAGGGAAGCTTCCTGCGGCAGGGAAGGGATGGTGTTGAAGCTCGGGCTTCGGCCGGCTTCTCCGTGGTTATACGAGAATGTTCCTGAAGCTGATGGAATGCGCAAGATGGATGAAGAAGTGGACCACGGCAAAGAAGATTCCGATCACCGGGATATCCTTTGACGCCTCGTACTTGTCGCAGAACGAGCAGTGGAACTCGTGACAGCGATCGCAGTAGCCTTCTCCGCGGAGATTCAGGTGCGTGAACTGATGTCCGAGGCCTCCCTCAATCTCGCGGACGGACGTTTCGCCGCAGTTGTCGCAGCGGCAAACCTGCGTTCCGCCGGAGGTGCAGGTCGCGGTGGATCCGGGCGCCTTTTCCCATTCGCTCCAATGGTGGCCGGTGGGCTCCACGGGTCTGGTTTCCGCGGTACCGCAGACGGAGCAGGTTCTTGTCTGCTCCCCGGGTTCGGTGCAGGAAGGCGCCGTGGTGGTTTCCCATTCGCCGAAGCTGTGCTGTTCGGTCGCCGCGGGGATCGGCTTCGATTCCACCTTTTCGCAGGCGGCGCAGATACGGGCAAGCGTCCCTTCTTCTTTGCAGGTGGCAGGCTTGGTGATCTCCCAGGCGCTCCATACGTGAGCGGATTCATCGGCGGAGCCGGTGACCGTCTCACGGCTGAGCTCTTTGCCGCAGGTGGTGCAGTAAATGACCTCATCCCTGGAATCGGGCGTGCCGCAGGTGGCGGCGATTTCGTTTTCAATCACAACCGTACCGGGCGTATGGTTCCCCGTGGGGGCGATGGCCACGACGGTGCTGCTGATTTCGTTGCCGCAGACCGAGCACTTGACAACAACGCGCTTGCTGCCGGGATTTCCGCAGTCACCCGCAGTGATGATCGTCTCCTGCGCGGCGCCGGGCGTATGGATTCCGGTCGGCGCGATCGGGATGGTCTTAGAATCGATATTTCCGTCAAAAGATGCGGTTACAACGGTATATCCGGCGTCAACGCAGGTGGCGTCGTGCGTATCTTCACTCATCGTCGCGTCGACCTGCTTGGTGTGCGTCGCCTCATTGCCGCAGACGAGGTTGACCTTGGCGGTCTTGTTGTCCGCCGCCCAGGCAAAGGAGACAAACTGCCAGTCGTGGTCGGTTGCCGTGCCTTCGTCGGTGACGGTCTTGCTGTCGGTCTCGGTGCCGTAGGTGGCGGTGTAGACCGTGTAAGCGTCCTCGGTGCAGGTGGCTGCGGTGAATATGCTGCTCATCGTCGCGTCGACCTGCTTGGTATGTGTCGCCTCGTTGCCGCAGACAAGGTTGACCTTC
>CACYHJ010000257.1 GCA_902774165.1 Oscillospiraceae bacterium | reverse complement strand
TTACCTTCTGCGTTTTATCGTAAAGAAAGCGTTAAATAAACATAAGTGTAAATTTGGCATGAGTATGTCAGATGATAGCTATTTGTATATTTGACTGATGCTAATGCCTAATGCCCAGTGCCTGATGACTAAATTCTGATTGATCGGGCAGAGCCCGATCAATCAGAATTTACAAAATAAAGCAAATGAGCCCGTTGCACCCGTCGTTGATGATCTTCTCCAGCGTTTCCCGCAGCTTATACCGGGCGTCCTCGGGCATATGGTTGAGCTTTGAGCGCAGGCCCTCGTTGACAAGGTCGTTGAGGGAGGTGCCGAAGATGTTCGACTGCCAGATCTTTGCCGGATCCGACTCGAATTCCTTCAGCAGGTATCTGACCAGCTCCTCCGACTGACTTTCCGAGCCGACCACCGGCGCCACCTCGGTTTTGATATCCGCCCGCATCATATGGATCGACGGCGCGCCCGCCTTGAGCCGCACGCCGTAGCGGCCGCCCTGCTTCATGATCTCCGGCTCCTCCAGCGTCAGCTCCGACACGTCCGGCATGACGATGCCGTAACCGGTGGCCTCCACCTGCTCCAGCGCGCCCTTGAGGTGGGCGTATTTTCTGCCGTCCGCGGCAAGCCGCTTCATAGTCTCCATCAGCTCCCGCTCATCCGACACCGTGACCCCGGCGTATTCGGAGAGCACGCCGTAGAACAGCCCCTCGTCCGTCCGGACCCGCAGCGCGGCGCTGCCGCTGCCCAGATCCATCGACGAGACGGCGGAGGACGCGATATTCTCGCTTTGCTCCAGCGCGGCGGCGAACGCGGAAACGGAGCGCATGGAATCGAGGGCGGCGGCCTTCTCCCGGACGGCGGCAAGGATCCCGCTTTTGAGCGGATGCTCCGCCGGAAGGCCCATCAGCCAGGCGGGGAAATCGAGCGTGAGCTCGCGCACCGGGAACTCAAACAGAATCTCGCCGAGAATCGCCCGGATATCCTCCTCGGTCAGCCTGAGACAGTTGACCGGCAACACCGGAACGCCGTATTTTTCCGAAAGCTCCGCAGAAAGAGTCCGGACGCTTTCCGCCGCCGGGTCCGCCGCGTTCATCAGCACGATAAAGGGCTTTCCCAGCTCCCGCAGCTCCGTCACGACCCGTTCCTCCGCCTCGGCGTATTCCGCCCGGGGGATATCGCTGATGCTGCCGTCGGTGGTGACCACAAGCCCGATGGTGGAATGCTCGGAGATGACCTTATGGGTCCCCAGCTCCGCCGCCATGTTGAAGGGGATCTCCTCCTCAAACCACGGGGTTTTGACCATGCGGGGCTGATCCGCCTCGATGTAGCCGAGGGACGAGGGGACGATATAGCCCACGCAGTCGATCAGGCGCATGCTGAACTCGCAGTTTTCCTCCAGCCGCACCTTCGCCGCCTGCTCCGGGATGAATTTCGGCTCGGTGGTCATGATCGTCCTGCCCGCCGCGGACTGGGGCAGCTCGTCGACGGCGCGGTCCTTTTTCGCGTCCGCGCTCATATGGGGGATCACGAGCGTATCCATAAACCGTTTGACAAAGGTAGATTTGCCCGTGCGCACCGGTCCGACGACGCCGATATAGATATCGCCCTGGGTCCTGACGCGAATATCCTCATAGATTTTTTTCTGATCCATCGTTCATACCCTCCCGTTCATATCCGCGCGATCAGCAGCGGTTTTCCGTCCGGCGCGGCGTCCTCGTCGGCAAGGTCGTTATCCGCCCGCAGCAGCTCCGGCGACGCGCCGTATTTTTTCGCGATATCCCAGAGCTGCTCCCCCTCCGTCGGGAAGTAAATCACAAGGCCGCTGTCCCGGGCTTTCGGCGCGTCCTCCCGCAGCGACACCCGCGTCAGCGCGCCGACGGTACAGACCGCGTCGATCCTGCCCTCCACGTAGACCTCCGAGCGGATCACGGCGACGCCGCCGTCCAGCGACACGTCGGCGGAATTCATCGTCAGCACCGGCGAGAAGGAACATGCCGCAGCGCCGCCGGTCAGGGTTTTGCCGAACGTGAACTCGATCCCGCTTTCGGCAAAGCAGATCTCCCCCTCCTGCGACAGGACGAACATCCCCACGTTCACAACGCCGTTCAGGCGTACGCCGGTTTCATCCGACGTCACGCTTACGGAATCCACCCGCTCGGTATGGTGCAGGATCTTCTGCGGCTGCAGGCGGGAAAGATCCGCGCGGCCCTCCGCCGTGACGCTCTCCCCCACCGTGCGGGACTCCTCCACCGCCGTCAGATCCGCGTATTCCGCGTCGAGCTCGAAGGCGGGCGAGAAGACGTCCGTCGCCGCCGTCAGCCGGTTCATTTTTTCCGCCGTCAGGGCAAGGCGGATCACAGCGGTGCATTCCGCCTCCCGCGCGGACTCCTTCGCGCCCTTCTTTTCCGCCGAGGCCCAGAGCGGTTCCGCCGAGACGCGCACAAGCATCCCGTCGCCGATCCCCGCCGCGTCCACGATCTCGCTGAACGGCAGCCCCAGCCGCGCCGTCTGGGGCGCGCCGTCGTCGGCAAGATAAAACACCGAGACCGAAACCTCGCCGCGGACCATCGCCTTGTTGGTGATCACCCGGGTTTCGTTGACCCGGCAGGAGGCGTCGGCGCACAGGATCCGCCCGATCGGCCCGTTCTCCGCGGGCAGCGGGCAGACGCCGCTGACGGAACACTGTTTCGCGGAGATATTCTCGATATCGCACACCGTAAGCTCCCGTTTCCGCGTCAGCACGTCCCCGCCTTTGATTTCCGCGGCGAGCGAGCGCGTCCGGCGTTCGCAGACCCGGAAGCGCATGCGGACCACGGTGCGGATCTCCAGCGATCGGGGGCTGACCGCCCGGCAGACGGGCGCATCCGCCCGGTAAACCGGCAGAACGCTGACCTGCTCCGGGATTCCGGGCGCCTCCATGCTTTTTGTAAAGGGCTCCGACGTATCATAGGCGCAGACGCCGTCCCCGTCGGCAAGATACACGATATGCACCCGCGCGGAGCCGTTGGCGTTCAGGCGCTCCCCGGCGACGGCGACGTTTTCCGGCAGCGCCGATACCGTGCAGCGAAGCACCCGGACCACGTCGCCGAGATATTCCGGCAGCGTCACGCGGATCTCCAGCGGCTGCTCCCCGCCGTACTCCCGGCCCGGCGCAACAAGTTTTGTTTCCTGGGTTTCGATTTTCAGTTGATCCATGTTTGATGTTCCTTTCGGCTGAGTTTTACGGTTCTGCCAAAACATATGCGGACAAAGCCGGAATTATGACATTGCAGGTTTATTTCTTCGGTTGCTCTTTTTATACAAAACAGCGTCTGATCTATGGAAAGATAATAATAGAAGTTGATTTTTTATATATTATTTGATAAAATGAAGTAGCGTTGTAATGATATAATCGGAGATGTGCTGCGGTATGATTGAATTGTTGAAAAAGTGTTTTTCATTTCCCCTGCAGAACAAACGATACAGTATTTGTCTCATCCTGACGCTCGTTTTATCGTATGGGTTTTATGCTTGTCATTATACCGTTCATATCGACCAGCTTGTTCCGGAATATTATACCGGGACGTATTTGATCAACGCCGGAAGATGGTCAGCCCCGATCATCCATTTTTTTACAAACTGGATGAGTTTTTCACCATTTTGGCATACTGTTGTCATGGGACTGTTCCTTTTTCTTGCAGCGATTGCCTGGTCTGTTTTGTTTTTTACCGTGTCGAACGGGAAACTGTCTGAAACGACGCTTCTTGTTTTCAGTTCACTTTTCGTCTCTTATCCTGTCATTACAGCGCAGCTCACATATCCGATTCTGAACATTGCGTTATGCTATGTGCTGGTTCCGTTTTCGCTTTACTTCTTCGTGACTGCATTTTTTGAACAGCAACGTCGCATGAGGCATTTCATTCTTTCGTTGATTGTTCTTATTCCTGCTGTTGACATGTATGAATCATTTGCATGCGTGTATTTGTTTGGGCTGTTTGCGATTTTAATGCTGATGTACTTCTATAACGACAACGTTTTTAAAAGAAAAAGGAATGCTATCGTTTTTTTCATGGTTGCTGTTTCATTCCTGGCTGCAGCGATTATCATTGATTTTCTGCTCTCAAAAATGTTGAATTATTTGCTGTGCGGTGAATTTCAGTTCGGCTATGGCCCGAATACCAAGATATACTGGTTTTCGGATCATCCGTTAAGAATTGCGAAACGTCTGCTCATGATGATGATAACCCAGCTTCTTATCGGCAGCCTTTCTCTGCCGTTTGTATTTTCTTTTCTCGTCTTCGGTGTAATCGGTTTGGCGGTAATGATTGCCGCAGGCATCAAAAAGCGTTCCTTTTTTCCCGTTATTTGCTATTTCGGAATGTGTTTTTCAATTGTTGCGCTCTCATTTCTTGTCGGGCGTAT
>CACYHJ010000256.1 GCA_902774165.1 Oscillospiraceae bacterium | reverse complement strand
GCGTCTGGCTGACGCAGTTCTACGCTCTGACGCTGAAAAAATATGCGCCCCTCTGCCCGGAAAACGCGGCGAAGGAATACCTCGGACGCGCCGGCGCCCTTCTGGCCGCTGTGGACGAACACGCTTGGTTCACCGACCGTTACGCCCGCGCCTTTTATGACGACGGGACGCCGATGGGCGTCGCCGGCTCCGGCAACAGCGAGATCGATCTTCTGCCGCAAAGCTTCGCCGCGCTTGCGAGCATGCCGGAGAAAGACCGGGTCCGCACGGCGCTGAAAACGGCTTATGACCTTTTGTATGATCGCCGGCGGCGGATTGTGAAGCTGTTCTCGCCGCCCTTTGACGAAACGAAAAAACAGACCGGATACGTCAATTTCTATCCCAAAGGCGTGCGGGAAAACGGCGGGCAGTATACCCACGCCGCCGTGTGGTTCGCCATGGCGCTGCAAAAGGCCGGGATGCGGGATAAGGCGCGGGAGATCCTTGACGCGCTGGACCCCATGACGCGGCTTTGCCCGGACGGTACCACCGGGCAATACCGGAACGAGCCTTACGCCGTGACCGCGGACGTTTACACCCTTGAAAACTATGAGGGACGGGGCGGATGGAGCATGTATACCGGCGCCGCGGGGTGGTATCTGACCGCGAAATACCGGGCGGACGGTCCGCAGGGCGGTGAAAATGCGGAGATTGGACAGAAATAGGAAAATAAGACGAATTTTGTCTGACGTCTTGCAATTTATTGTATAATTTGCTAAAATAATAATCAAACAAATAGAGAAAGGATAAGAAGACATGAAAAAAGTTGTTTCCCTGTTTCTGTGCGCCCTGCTGATCCTCGGCGGTATGCTGCCCGCATATGCCGCGGACGGCGGCGTGATTGTGGACGGGACCTGGTCGATTCTGGTTCCCGCTTCGCCGACCTCCTATGAAACCTTTGCCGCCCAAAAGCTGCAAAGCGGCCTCTCCGAGGTCTTCGGCACGGAAATCGCCGTTGTCAGCGAGCCCGCGGGACATTATATCGCCGTCGGCTCCGCGTCGGCGCTGGACGCGTCGGAGATCGCGGACAACGGCTATCTGATCAAGGCCGTCGACGGAAACCTCCATCTCAACGGCGCGGGCGTGCGCGGCCTGCAGGCGGGCGCGTACCGCCTCCTGGAAGAGTTCTTCGGCCGCAAGGTCTATACGGCGGATATCACCGTTCTCCCGACGGCGGAAAGCGTTCAGATTCCCGCGGACGCCGAGATTTCCTATGCTCCGTTCTTTGAGTACACAGATACCGACTGGCGCAGCCCCTGCAACGCGGAATACTCCATGGCGAACGGACTGAACGGCGGCACCTATCGCTCTCTGTCCGCCGAAATGGGCGGCACCGTCAATTATCTCGGCGGCTTCTGCCACACCATGGGCGGCCTTTGCGAGACCGCAGCGCATAAGGATTCCAATCCCGAGCAGCTGGCGCTGCACAACGGGGAGCGCACCACCGACCAGCCCTGCCTGACCGATCCCGCCGTCCTTGAGATCGCGACGCGCAACGTGCTGAACATTGCGGCGCAGCGGCACGACCCGAACGCGTCGGTTCAGATCATCTCCGTGACGCAGAACGACAACTACAATTACTGCGAGTGCGACCGCTGCAAGGCCTTTGAGGCGGAGCACGGCGGTGTGCAGTCCGCGACGATGATCAACTTTGTCAATCAGATTGCCGACGCGGTCAAGGCCGCCGGTTACGACAATATCGCCATCGACACCTTCGCCTATCAGTATACCCGTCAGGCGCCCACGGGCATCGTCCCGCGCGACAACGTGATCGTGCGCCTGTGCACCATCGAGTGCTGCTTCTGCCACGCGCTGGATGATCCTTCCTGCGAACGGAACGTCGCTCTGATGAAAGACCTCTCCGACTGGTCGAAAATCTGCGACCGCATCTATGTCTGGGATTACACGACGAATTACAGCAATACCTGCATCGTATTCCCCGATTTCGACGTGATCCAGCGCAACATTCAGGTGTTCTATGAGAACAACGTCAAGGGCGTCTACGAAGAGGGCGCGTATTATATCAGCTGGTGTGACACGGAATTCGGCGAGCTTCGCGCCTACATGATCGCGAAGAGCCTTCAGGAGCCCTACTGTGACCTCGACCGAGAGGTCGACGGTTTCCTTGCGGCCTACTACGGCCCCGGCTGGGAGAATATCAAAACGATTCTCGAAAAGCATATCGCCTCCGCCACAAGAAAGGGGAACCACATCGGCATTGGCGCCGGCACCGGGCAGAGCTTTGATTTCAGCGAAAAGGACGTCGCGAAGATCGATGCGCTCTGGAACGCCGCGAAGGAAGCCGCAGCAGAGAACGAAACGACGCTCGAACACGTCGAGCGTTCGGAGCTGTCCTGGCGCTTCTGGAAGTCCAGCGAGCGGAAAGGGGAGTTCTCCATTCTGAATAACAAACGCTTTGATGAGAACGAGAAGCTCTTCGAGGATCTTCAGGCCTTCGGCGTCATGGGGATCAACGAGGGCGGTTACGGCGATTATCTCGACTGCATCTGCATCCGGTACGTCCCGGCAAACGAGTGGAGAGACTACGAGGACGACGAGCAGCCCGCGCACGTGCGCCTGTTCTTCAGCAAGGTGCTGGAATTCTTCACGCCTCTGCTTACCCTGTTCGGTCTGTATTATAAGATCGCCTGCAGAATCAACGCGGATTCTGTCGGCGGATAAACCGGTTCGGAATCCCGGCGGAACAACAAAAAACAGATCTGTGAAACGCAGATCTGTTTTTTTTCGCAAAATCCCGGCGCACGTCCGGGGCTCCGGGGCGTTTGCCGCCCGGAAATCCTGAGAATCCTGGCGTTTTTTCACGCCGGCGCGGGATGCAGTATCGTTCTGTTCCTGACTGTTTTCGCCCCTTCGTTCCGGTTACGGCATCTTGCCGTGAACCAGCATATCAACGCCCTGTGCGGCGAGATAGGGGAGCTCGATCAGACCGGCCACTGCCTGGATCAGGCGGATAAACGTCCAGATAATCTCCCGGATCACCAGCGTCATCGCGTCCATCGGCGCGGGCTCGGCAAGATTTTTCGGCGTCGGCTCCGAGCCGGTGATCACGTATTCGAACTCCGTCAGCATCGGATTGTGGTCGGTATACCGCTCGCCGTTTTCGCCGGTGAGCGGCGGCACGGTCTTTGAAACGGGCGTGATCTGCATATAATCCCCGCTGCGGTAAATGATACGGTCCAGGTCGTCTCCGGGAGCATTCTTATCAAACGCCGGATCCGACGTGTCGTAAAGACCGTTGTTTGAGAGCTCCGCCCACACGTCCTTCATGCCCGTGGGAACCAGCAGATTGTTGTAAAGATCATCCTCCAGCTCGCGTTTGAACTTGAAGTTGAAATCGCCCTGTATGATCAGCGCCCTGCCGTCGTCCAGCTTCGTGTTGATGTATTCCGCAAGCTGCCTGAAGTTGTCGGCGCGCGCCTGAACGGAGAGAAGATCATATCCCGCGTCCATATGCACGTTGATCACGTTGAAGTATACGCCTTCGGCGAGCTCGACGAGAGCATAGACGAAGCCTTTGTTTGACAGCGCGTCCATCGAGCCGGAGATCGTGCCGTATTCCTTTCTCCACCGAACGCGTTCGACGTTGTAAATCTTGTATCTGGAATAAAGATTGAGCCCCTGTCCCTGCGCGAGCCCGCCGCTGGTATAGGTGCGATAGGGATAATTCACCATTTCGGCGGCAAGCGCGTCTGCGCCGTTGAAATCCTCTTCGGTGCCGATCAGATCCGCGTCGGTCTCGTTCAGGATATCCCACACGGGCGTAAGCCCCGCGCTCTCAAAAAGCTTGTCAAGCAGCTCCTTGTCGGCGTTCCTGATCAGCTGCAGGATCAGCGTCGGGTCGGCGAGCCCCTGCCGGATATTCTCGATCAGTTCCTCGATCGTCCCGCCCTTCAGCAGCTTTGCGAGAAGCGTCTCGTCCGCGCCGTCGAGAATGAGACGGATCAGCGAATCGTCCGCGTTTTCGAATAGCTCCCTGATCGTCTCCGGCGTCAGACCGCCGTTCAGAAGCTTGCCGATCAGCTGGGCGCGCTCTTTTGTCGAGGTGTAGACAGTGCCCTGAAAATTGCCGACCAGCGGGATGCCCGAGACGTTGTAGGCGATGAATTTCAGCGTGCCGGTCTGTGCGCCCGTATCCGCCGCGCCTGCGGCGAAGCCGAACGGCAGCGCGAGCAGCGCGGCAAGAATTAAAGACAATAATTTTTTCATTATTACAGGATCCTTTCTGGTGATTCGTGATTCGTTTCATAAACCCAGACGCAGAGCGTATCCTTGCGGTTTCCGAGTCACGAGTCACGAGTCACGAAGCAACGGCGCGTCAGCGCGATAAATCAGAATTTATTCAACAACTTCAATCGCGTTGCCCTTATCTTTGATCTTCAGCCTCACCGTTCCGGTGGTGAAGGGCAGACGGATCTCGTCCTTCGGCCCCAGGAAACCGCGGACGCGGGTCCTGAGCTTCGGCGTTCTGAAATCGTTCACCACGATCCAGACGCCCTCGCCGTCTTTGATCTCGCAGAAATCGGAATTCACTTTCGCGTAAAGCTCCGCGTCCAGCAGCCGGCCCGTCGTGACGACAGTCAGGCCGTTTTCTCTGACAAGCTCTTTCAATGCGGCAAACGTCTCCTTGCTGACTTTGTGCCCGCAGAGGAAGCAGAGCTTCAGCGATTCCAGCTTGTCCTTCGGTACTTTTTCGTCGAAGACCGCCGCGCCGTTCATGGGTGCGAAGGAATAATGGGGCAGCAGCGAATGGGGCTCGATCTTGCTCAGCGCCAAAGCGCCGTTGCCGGTGGCGCCGTGGGTGATCAGGTTCATCACGCGGACGAATTCTTTGTTTTCGTTTTTAATCTTAAGCGACGGATCGCCGAAGAGGATGCCGCGCCAGAAGCCGAAGCATTTCCCCTGACCCCAGAAGGTGTCGTCCATACGGATCACGCCGATCTCGGGGCGGTAGTCCTGCACGTCGTAGGCGCGCTCTTTGCCGCGGTATTCCTTCACAAACTGCGTATACAGCTCGCCGTAGCGGTTGAATACCTCCTCGCCCGCCTCGTTTTTGCTGTAGAAGCCGCTCGAAGCCTCGACGTAAACGCGGTTCACGCCGGCGTAATAGGCGAATTTCAGGTTGTTGTACATCTCCTCGGGGCTGTGCCCGGGGAAGGTCATGCGGTACCACAGATCCACGCAGTTGAACAGCGGCGTGCCGTATTCGAGCGCCGCGCCCGCCGCGATGGAGAACTGCACGTTTGAGATTGATTCCTTCTGAGACTTGAAATTCGGGATGATCCCGCAGGAGGCGAAGCGGTGGAACAGCACGGGGAAGACGTGCTCGCCCACGACGGCGGGCGCGCCCTTTGCTTTGAGCTGGGCGACGTATTCCCGCAGCTGCGCGTCGAGCGTTTCCGCCGCCGCGTCCAGGTCGCCGTCGCCGTTCACGGGGAAGACGGGAATATCGCCCTTCTTCGCCATGCGGATCGACAGGTTGCGGTTGATGATCGTGTGCTCGAACTCGTCGTACATCATCGCCGCGAGGGTGCCCTCGTTGTTCATCGCGTCAAGGAAGCCGTCGGGGAGATCCACCCGGTGCGTGCCGTCCGGGCGGTTCGCCCAGTCGTGCCCGTCCTCGGTCACAATGTCCCGTTCGAAATTCGAGCCCTCGAAATTCACGATAAAATCGTCGCAGAGCTCCTTGAGCTTCTGCGCGGTGAGCTTCGCCTTCTCAAGCTGTTCGGGCACCGGCTCGGCGCCCTGATCCGCGTGGCAGTTAATGAAATCCACGCCGCCGCAGATCCGCGCGGGCTCGAAGAAGTCCGGGCGGCCCGCAAGGCAGTGCCCCTCAAAATTGTTGTAGCCGATCAGAAGTTTTTTGTTTTCCATGTCCGCAAACCCCTTTTATTCTCCGAATAGCCCGATCATTTCCCTGTTGACGCCGTCCTCGCAGGAACGCATCGCGTCGATCGTTTCGCGAAAGAGCCTGTCCGGCTCCCAGCCGAGCTTTTCCGCCCCGGCAAGAATCACGTCCCGCGAGCAGCCGGCGGCAAATTTTTTGTCTTTGAATTTTTTCTTCAAGCTCTTGACCTCCATGTCGCAGACGCTTTTTGACGGGCGCATCAGCGCAGCCGCGCC
>CACYHJ010000255.1 GCA_902774165.1 Oscillospiraceae bacterium | reverse complement strand
GACGACGCAAGACGGGGCGCAAGCGCCACGATAAATCAGAATTTACCTCAAGGAGATCAACAATGTCCGACATGGTACAACTGCTCTATGACGCGGTAAAGCCCGTGATGCAGACGTGGGATGAAGACGGAATATATGCGATTTCATTTTTCGTTTATTCCAACGAAGCGTTTGAATATCGCGGGTATAAGAATGTTTCGATCTTCGAAATCAGTTATAATACGGAGTCGGACTGCCCCGGCGCAGGACCGGGATCCGAAGAGCGGTGGGAATACGCATACTGGCGGCAGAACACAACGCCGATCATCTCCGAGGGCGAACCGGATCCGCTGACCGACGCGCTGTTCGACTGGTACGCCGAGCAGGGAATCGACAACATCGGGTATGAAGATCCAGATGGCATGTACGATGAAAACATGATGTATATCGGCAGCGATCCCGCAGGCCATAAGGAATTGGTCGATCTTGCGGCTGAGGTCGCGCTGCGCCTTCGCCGTGAAGGTTTTGTCGACGCGCAGTTCGGTCCCGGCGTTCCGATCTTGATCCACGGGCTGGAAACGACCGATTATGAATTGGATGCGACGAGACTCGCAAATCCGGGCGGCGAGGCGGAGAATTATCTAAAATTTGAGGAAGGTATCACCGATACATTTGCCGATACCGATCTGCTATCCGGGATGTTCGCCGGAGACGATGACGACGATGAGAATTTCGAACCGAAATTCGAGCTGCTGGAGATCCCGATGAAGCTGCTGACGCAGTCCGGTCTGATAGAACCGGAATGCACAAAGGATGAATTCTTCGACGCATTGCGCATGCTCGGCCTGAGCGAGGAAGAAATCGCGATCTTGAAATCCGTCAACGGCGACGAAGGTTTCGGCGGTTGACAATTGTCGATCGACCGATCGTTGACGACCGAACGATTGACAATTCAGCAGGAGGTTCCCCTTGAGCATCACAGAAGAGCTTCTATTACTTGAAACGCCGCACCTCATTCCCGACCGGTCGATGAGTCCGATGTTCTCGAACTTCGGGCTTTGCTTTGACGGGCAAAACGCTGCGGTGGGAACGCTCGTTCTTCATTATAACCGTTTTACCCGCGCGCTCTGGGAGCCTTTTATCGATTTCGGCGGGGCGGGAGAGGTCCGCTCGACCTTCGCCTCGACCCGCATTGTAAACAAAGACACCGATTGTGAGATCATTTTTTACGACGCTGACGCATTCGTCGTCTGCGGCAGAGCCGCTGCGGCGCGCCTTTTTTGTGTTCCCGACGCGGCGCTCGGCGACGTCTGGCAGGCATATCGGGATGAATCAACGCTGATCCTTCAGGGATATTCCGAAAACGGCGACGCCCGCGACCCGGATCAATACGCGCCGGTCGTCTGCGGGGTCCGCGTCATGCGCGGGACGCTCCGCTCGGAAAACGGGGAGACGCTGATCCTGCCCGACGAAGACGGCATCGTCCGTTTTTCGGTTGTCTGCCGCGTACTCGACTTTGAGATCAATGAAATCAAAAACCGTCTTGCCGCCGCGCCCGAAACGGCGGAAGACGCGAAAGAGAAAATGCGCGCGTGGGCGGAGGACTGCGCCGGAGGGATCGAAGCGCTGCCGGAAGACGCGGATACGAAAATGACGTTTCTGACCGCCGTGTCGGGGCTTCTGATGAACCTGACGAAAGCGCCGGGGAATCTCGCCGGGTACGTTTCCGCGTTCCCCAGCAGGGGAGGGTATCCCACCCATTTCATGTGGGACAGCGCGTTCCAGAACCTTGCTTACGAGCTGATGAACGGGAAGATCGCGGAGGATACGCTGCTGCTCCTTGCGAAGTGTGAGCGTCCCGACGGGAAGATCCCCCAGTTCAATTGTTCCACCTGGTCGCGCCCGCATGAGGCGCAGCCGGCGCTGCTGGGCTGGGCGGCGGAGCGCTATGCCCGCCGTGTCGGAAAAGAGAGCCTGAACGAAGCGTTCATTTGCACGATATATAACGCGCTCGACCGAAACAACCGCTGGTGGCTGAACGCCCGTATGACGAAATACGGCCTTATTTCCTGCCCCCACGGGCTGGAAACCGGGCAGGACGATTCGCCCCGGTTCGACGAGGGACCCGTAATCGCCGTGGATATGAACAGTTATCTTCTCTCCCAGATGCGGGCGGCGGCGTATTTTGCAGCTCTTGCGGGAGACGCCTCGGGCGAAGCGTACTGGAACGCTGAGGCGGAGCGTTTTGCCGCGCTGATGATAAAGCATCTGTACGACCCGGAGAAAAACCTGTTCTTCGACGCGGATCTTACCACCGGAAAGCCGCTGTCGCTCGTGACGCTTTCCTCTCTGATCCCTCTGTGGGCGGGCGTGCCGCTGCCGGAGGATAAAATCCGGTCGATGATCGAGGATTATCTTCTGAACGAAAAATATTTTTTCGGCGCGGTGCCGTTCCCCAGCGTCGCGTACTGCGAAGAGAAATATGAGCCCGCGCACTGGTGGCGCGGCCCGACGTGGATGCCCGTTGCGTGGCTGATGCTGGAAACGCTGGAAAAATACGATTATACAAAAGAGCGCGATATCGCCGCGCGCCGATTGTTCGACGTGATGAAGAACGACGGCGTACTGCATGAATTGTTCAATTCCGCCACCGGCGAAGGGCTCGGCTGCGACGAACAGGGCTGGACCGCGGCGATCTTTCTCCGCCTGGCGGCGGAGAAAGAATGAATAATGAATAAGAAGGGACTGACGTTATGAGCAACAAATCCTCATCTCTCCCCGCAAAGGTCAGGGGCTTCTTTACGGATGTGAGAAGCAACTGGAGCACCCCGAAACCAGGCCGGTACGTTTCATTCCGTGAATACCTGGATATCTTTGCCGGCGTAGGAAGCAACTACGCCGGGTCAAAGACACTGGAATATATCACGTTCTGGTCGGGCTGCTATCTGATGATGTATCATTATAAGCTGCCCTATCTGACCTTTTCCGTCATCAATATCATCAATATGCCCCTCGGTTATATCTGGGCGCTGGTATGGTGGTACGTCTGCGACAACCTCGGGTTCCTGCCGAAAAAGCAGGAGCGAAAATGCTACGGGCTGTATATGTCGCTGATTGTGATCGGCCTGGCCATGATCGTCTTCAATATCGGCGATCTGTTCAACCAGTCCGGCGCCTTCGTGCGGTATCTGGACGGCCTTGAGGGCATCAACGCCAATTCCGCCTTCAAGATCCTCGGCACGCATCTTCTGTATACCGGCTGGGTCGGCGCGCGCAATATCTTCTGGCGCAAGAAGCTGATCCCGAAGTTCGGCCGATACAAATACTGCCTTTACAGCGACGTCGTGCCGAAATGCGTCATGGTGATCCTTGTCGGCTGGCTGCCCTTCTATCAGATCGAGGACGTCGTCACCCGCGTCTGGGTCGCGAACCTGCTGTTTGCCTGCTACAATGTGTTCGGCTTCGGCAATCAGCTTGAAATGTGTACGCAGAACATCAGCCCCAACACTCAGGAGCGCATTCTCATCCGTACATACCCGGTGAAACTGTCGCACCTGTTCCAGTCGATTTTCGCGATCATCCTGCCCGCCATCATCGGCATGCTGCGGTATGAATGGGCGGATATCAACGTGTTCCGCTACGTGATCCCCGGCACGTTCATCGCGTTCGCGGCGCTGACCATGGTCTTCATCGGCCGCATCAAGGAGCGCATCCCGCAGCCGCCCATCGAACGGAAGGTCCAGATTAAATTCTGGGACGGCATGTTCGGCGTGCTGCACAACAAGTATAAATGGGTGAACACCATCGTGGGGCTGATCGACTCCCTGGGCAACGGCATGCTGCCGCTGGTGACGATCCTTTATCTTTATACCTTCCGGCTCTCCGGCCTTGCGTACAGCCTGATCGTTGCGCTGGTGTCCTTTGCCGGAACGCCGCCGGATTTCTTCACGCCCTATTTCATGAAGCGCTTCTCCTATAAGCAGATCATGATTTTCTATCAGCTGTCCCGCGCGCTGGGCAACGCCGCGATCGTCTGCGCCATGCTGTTCTGCGGCGACCGGGTCGTGCTCTGCGGTACCATCTGCGTGGCGGTGCTGTTCTTTATGGAAATGACCAAGACCGTGCCGACCGCGGTGGGACACGATATGGATATCCGCATCAACGACTACCAGATGTATCTTTCCGGCGAGCGGCTGGAGGCGTTCTCCGGCGTGTTCGGCTGGTTTACCGGCCCCATCACGTCCTTCGTCGGCCTGATCATCCCGCTGCTTCTGCTGCGGTACGGCTTCAACAGCAACTGGGACGTGCTGTTCATCGACCAGTCGAGGACTTATATCATCGTCATTCCCATCATCATTGATATCATCGGTTATCTTCTTATGACGATCCCTTATATTTTCTGGGATTACGACAATAATAAGCAGAAC
>CACYHJ010000254.1 GCA_902774165.1 Oscillospiraceae bacterium | reverse complement strand
GGCGCTCATGGTGATATACATGCTCTTGCCGTATTCGGTCCGCAGAATCTTCGGTTCCTCGATTTCACTCAGAAGCGTCCCGTCCGCCGCGCAGAGATAACTTCTGCCGTCGTCCGCGTGGATAAAAACGGCGCATCGGCGCTGCGGATCCTCCGGCGAATATTCCGTCCGGGCAGGCCGGACGGAACCCGAAAAGGCATAAAGGTCCGACATTTCAGAAATCAATTCCATGGTTTCCATTTCGTTTCCGTTGACGGGGAAACGGATTTTTCCGCCCCGGAGGTCGCACGCTTCGAAGTAGTATTCCTTTTCCATAAAGAGGAGTGCGTTGCCGTTCGGATCCGAAACGAGATAATCCCGATACAGAAGGTATCGGGTTTCGTCTGACCATGCGGTCCGAACCTCGCACGGATTACCGTTTTTGTCAAGATATTGCGCTTCCTGTTCCCATGCGCTGTTTGTGAGGCAGCCGATAAAGCCCTCCGTCACGTCACTGTATGCCAGGAATTCGTATTCCGATTCCGTCAGCCGCGCGCCCTCGGTATCGGTAAGAACGTATTGATCGTCCGGCATCCTCGCGATAAGGGCGCTGCCCCCCATATAAAAGATGTTGGCATAGTCCTCTCTGCCGGAACGGATGATCCTGCCGTCCCAGCCGACAAAGGCAAGCGAACCGGAATTCCGCCCGTCGGTTTCATCGGGCGGGTCAAACAGAAGGGCCCCGTTTTCATCCGCGTAGACCACGTTGGGAAAATCCAGATAACCGTCCCGCACACGCGCAAAGCGGCTGAAATCCGCGACGAGCTTCCCGTCGAGATCGTAAAACAGTGCCGTGCCGTTTTCGACGTCTTTCGTGAGAAAAACCGGAAGGCCGAAATCAAAAAGACATTCCACGCCTCCCCACACTGTCCGTTCCAGAGCCCAGCGTCCCTCGCCGTCGGTTAAGATCGCCCGGTAGCTTACCTCGCCCTCTTCGTATTCGGTGTGTTCCTCGCAGGGACGCAGGCAGTAAAGGATCCTGCCGTCCTGATATTCATAGGCGTCAAATTTTTCAAAGAGTCCTCCGGTCACGACCCTGCCGTCCGCCGTGGCAAGTCCCCAGTGCGGCTCCAGCCGGTTCTCCGTGATTCCCCGCTCTTCGGTGTGTATCTCTCCCGTATCGGGATCGGTCCAGGTATCATACTTCGGCGAATGCAGCCAGAGCGCCTCTGCGACATAGGGCACAAGCACGCCGTAGTCGTCGCGCGGGGTAAAGGAATCCGCGGGACCGTCGGGAAAGAAGCTTTTCTGCGGCGCGTTATCCGGCGCAAACTCCCCGATGTCGGGAAGATCGGGCAGCGAAAAAACCGGCGTCTGATCCTCCGTCGTGACCTTAACGGGAGCGGTCGTTCCGGGGTCGCCGCCGGAGCCCCCCGGCGGGAGCGTTTTCCCGCAGGCCGACAGCGAGAACGCAAACAGGACCGCGAGCAGAACGGAAACGGTTCGTTTCAAGACAAGACCTCCTTTTTTCTGCATATGCAAAAAGACGGAAGCGCGGCGGCAGACGCGCGCGGAAAAACCGCCGCACACTTTCCGATTAAGAATATAGCATATCCGTCCGTTTTTTTCAAGAAGCGCAGCGAAACTTTCCGCCGGGCTCTCCCCTGCGCGCCCCGTTCCCGGAGCGGACGCGAACGGAAGCCTCTGCGGCTGTATCGGGGGCGTTCAGGTCAGCAGTTGCCCGTATAGACATAGGGCAGGTTTTCCCGCGCGATCTCGGCAAGACGGTACACCCTGCCCACGTCCGTCGCCGCGCGGTCCGTCATATGAAACCGCGGGAAAAACCGGGAGATATGCAGCGGAACGCTCCCGCCGTCGGGATTTCTGAATTGGCTTACCCACGAAGACAGCTCCCGCATTTCCTCTTCACTGTCGTTCTCTCCAGGCACGATCAGGGTCGTCAGCTCCACGTGGCAGCGCTTCACGGCTTCTTCGATAAACGCCGTGACCTGCCCCAGGTCGCCGCCGAGGACCCGTCTGTAATAATCGTCGGTAAACCCTTTCAGGTCGATGTTCATCGCGTCGATATACGGGGAAAGCTCATCGAGCACCGATATTTCCGCCGTGCCGTTCGTGACCAGGACGGTTTTCAGATTCTCTTTTTGCGCAAGCATCGCCGTGTCGCGCACGTATTCATACCCGATCAGCGGTTCGTTATAGGTGAACGCGATCCCGATATTGCCCCGGTCTCTTGTTTTCAGGGCGATCTCCGTCAGCTCGCGCGGGCTGACCGTTTCTGCGGTCTTTGCGTATTGCTCTGCCGCCTCCGACCACGAGATATCGTGATTCTGACAGAACGGACAGCGCAGGTTGCAGCCGAAAGAGCCGACCGACAGGATTCTGCTTCCGGGGAAGAACCGAGCCAGAGGCTTTTTCTCGATGGGATCGAGCGCGAGGCTCGTGATCTTTCCGTAATTGAACGGTTTTACGACGCCGTTTTCCGCCGTCCGCCCGCCGCAGAAGCCCAGCGTGCCTTCTTTTATTTCGCAATGCCTGAAACAAACGTGACACCGTGCCATGATCCGACCTCTCAATTCAAAAATGTCTTACGACTTCAAATCGCTGCAGCCGGTACGGCTCATGCTCGCCGATGCCGCCCTTCTGCCGGGCGATGCGGATCTGCCCGTCCACGGTATCGACGCCCTCCAGATCCGGCAGAAGCAAACCGCGTTTCTGCCCGCAGCTCACGATAACGCCGTAGCGCTTCACGTCGAGTTTATCGGGAGAGTCGATCTCTTCGGCTTCGCCGAGAACGTCGACGCTGATCTCGAGATATTTCAGTTCGTCCTCTCTCACCGGATCGAAGCGCGGATCGCGTGAACAGGCGCTGACCGCGTTGGAGACGATTTCCTCTGCGACGTTATCCTGCGTCGCCGCGATCGTGCCGATGCACCCGCGCAGATTCCCGTTTTTATGCAGCGAGACGAACGCGCCCGCGCGCCGCGACAGCAGCTCGTCCGGCAGATTTTCCGGCACGGGGAGTTTTTTCCGGAATCTGACCCACGATTCGACGGACGCTCTCGCAAGCTTAACATACGGGTCGCCGGTCGCCGCCTTTTCGCGGCACTCTTTTTCTTTCTTTGCGAGAAACGCGTCGAGAAAACGCCTGTTTTCGTCCTCCTCTTCCGGATAAAAGGTGCAGACGCCGTAGCCGACGCCGGTAATATCCTGATGCGCAAGTACCGTCGGGCGCACCGCGAGGCCGTCGAACGCGCCCGCCATAATCACAAAGGAGCGGTGGCCGCATTCGGCGGCTTTTTCACAGAAGCTCTCGTCAAATTCGAGCATTTCGCCGAACGCCGCCCGTGCAAACACGTCCATGATCCGGCGGTCGTATTCCGGGCCTTCGGCGGCAAAGCCGTAGGGGCCGTACTCCTGCAGCTTATGGGAAAGGTCCCCGCTCGCGATCAGCACGACTCTTTTATCGGCTTCGGACGCCGCCTTTGCGATGATCTGTCCGAGGCGGTAATGCTCTGTCAGCGGGAGACCCGAAAGTCCGACGCGCACGATTTTGCCCGCCGTATATTTCCGCCGGATGAACCACAGCGGGACCATCGTACCGTGATCGAGAGATTTATCCCGTTCACCGAGCGTTCCCGCCGGCAGATCCTCCGAATCGGCAAGCGCGCAGAGCCGCCCGACAAACTCCGTGTCGTATGTTTCCGAAAAACGCACCTCCGGCGCGCCGAAGCGCGTGAAAGTCCCCTGCGCACCCGCGCCCGGCGAAATATGGAAATAGTCCGAATACATCACCGAATGCGGACTGGTGATCACAACGGTGTCCGGCTTCAGCGCGGCGATTTCATCCGCGACACGCTCGTAAGCCTTTGTTGTTTCGAAGATCTGCTTTTCGCCGCCTTTGCCGATCTGCGGAATGATCAGCGGCGGGTGCGGGACTGTAAAAGCCGCAAGTAATGACATTTTTATCATCTCCTTATGTTCATTCTATCATAAGAAAGTATAAAAATTCAATTCTTATTCACAAAATCCCTGTCTTTTCTCTTGCATTTCAATCAATAAGTATGCTACAATGGGAAAAAACATAAAGGAGTACGTCTATGAAAACAACAAAGAAACTGCTTGCGCTCCTGCTGGCCGTGCTCATGATCTGCTCGGTCTCGGTCTCCGCGTTTGCGGCGGACGAGACGTGGGTCCCGCTCAAGACGAGCGGCGACGCGCTCGAGAAGGGCGATCTTTACCTTGATCTTGTGTCCGTGAAGGATATGTTCATCGAGAGGACGATTTATCAGAACCTCTGCGATTACGTTCAGCCCAAGGATCCCAACTGGAGCCCCAGCGACCCGCCGAGATTCAACAATCTCAGCGTCGTCGCCTGTGAAAAGCTCGCCGAAGAGTATCCCGATCTGTGGGCGGCAGCGCTTCAGGAGAGCTATGAAAACGA
>CACYHJ010000253.1 GCA_902774165.1 Oscillospiraceae bacterium | reverse complement strand
TGACAACCGTCAGGTTGCCTGCGGAGACTCTGTACAATCTGACGAAAAAATCTACTGCGCAATCCGCACGCCCGAATTGTGCGGTGTTGCCTTTATTTTACTGCCTGGGTTTTATCCGGAGCGTTGAGCTTGACGATGATCGTGAACACCCCGTCCGCGCAGCGGGCCATATGCTCGCCGCGGTATTTTTTCGCGGTGTCGACGATGCTCTGCAGCCCGAAGCCGTGGTTCTTGCTGTCCGCCTTGTCGGAGACGAACCTGCCGTCGACCTGCCTGGGCGCCTGCAAAACGGGGTTCGCGCAGGAGATCACGATATAATCCTCCGTTTTCGTGATCTTCAGCCGGATGTAGCGGTCCGCGTCCTCCGGCAGCTTGACGCAGGCCTCCACCGCGTTGTCCAGGGCGTTGGCGAGGATGATGCACAGATCCATCGGCTCGGCGAACAGCGCGCCGTCCAGCCGCGCCACGTCGAACTCCGTCGAAATACGGTTTTTATGTGCGGCGGCGATCTTGTCGTTGAGGATCGCGTCCACCGCGGACTGGCCGCTGATGGTCATGAACGCCGCCTCGTCAACGGTGTTGTTCATGGTTTTGATATAGTTTTTCAGCTCGTCGTATTTCTCGTTTTCCACCAGGGAATTCAGCACCACCAGCTGATTCTGCATATCGTGCCGCAGCTCCCGCATACGGGTGTAGGAGTTCTCCAGCCGTTCGATGGAGATGCTCTGCATCTCGTTGCGCTTCTGCTGCACTTCAAGGCTTCGCAGCTTCTCCGCGTCCCGCTGGGAGCGGGCGAAGAGCGTAAAAACGAGGATGTTGATAAAAAACAGCCCGATCGCGGCGACGACGATATAGCCGTAGATCGTCAGCCCCGGCACGTTGTATTCCGCGCCGTTGACGGTCACCGTCGTCACGTTGCCCCAGACCCGCGCCTCGGCGGGCATCGCGTCGATATAGTACTGAAAGACGGAAAGCACCGCCACCGTGACGAGGGGCACCGCCAGGATGATCAGCCAGTACCGCAGCGCGAGCTCCAGCGTTTTTCGTTTGAGAAACGCCGACAGCAGAAACACCAGCAGCATCAGAAAAAGCTTCGGCACGATGATCCGCAGCGCCGGGAAAAAGACGGAGTTGTCCATCTCCTGCGTCAGCGTTTCCGGCAGCAGCGAGATGAAAATGCCCGCAAGGAAGTTCGACAGCGACAGCCCAAGTCCCCACAGCATAAAGTATAATACCGCGTTTCGGATATTGCCTTTGTACAGCAGAAACAGCATCGAAACCACCAGCAGCACCTCCGCGGCGGTTTTGATCGGGTAGTTGGAATAAATAAAATTGATGCCGAACAGCGCGCCGCTGGCGAACACGATCACAAGCGCCTGAAGGAACTTTTTTCTGAACCGCTGTTCAAAAAAGCTGTCCATCAGGATCACCGAGAGCAGAATCTCTATGATCGTCGCAAACAGGTTGATAACGGTAATGATCATATTATCTCATCGTCCAAAGGTAAGCCCGGCTTACAGAGTCTCTGTGTTTTTTGCTCACCGGCAGCGTCTCGCCGTTTTTCAGCAGAAGCGAGGCGGGGGAGAGCTTTTCGATCCTGCCGACGTTGACGAGAAAGCTCTGGTGGCAGCGCACGAATTCCGTCTGCGGCAGCTCCCGTTCGATATCGTCCAGCTTCGCGTAGGTCTTGTATTCCCCGTCGTCCAGCGCGATGCGCACGATCCGTTTGTCCGACTCGAAATAGTTGATCGACTTCAGAGGGAGCCGGATCTTTTCGTTGCCGAACTGAAACGAAAACGACGCCTCCGGCCGGCGGTCCATCTCCCTGAGCGCGTCGCGCAGAACCCGGTCGAACCCGTATTCCAGCTCGGTTTTCATCAGGTAGCGGAACGCGTTCACCTCATAGCCGCGAAAGACGTATTCCGCGGAGGAGGTGATGAATATGATATACACGCTGCGGTCCTTTTCCCGGATCCTGCGGGCGGTCTCGATGCCGTCCATGCCGTCCATCCTGATGTCCAGAAGGATCACGTCGAAGGGATGGGCGGAATCTTTATAGGCGTCAAGCAGCGCCGCCCCGTCCGAAAACGTCGAGATCCGGGCGTCCGCGTCCTCTTTTGCCGTGAAATCAAACGTTTTTTTATAAAGCAGGTCAAGCGTCTGCGGCTCGTCGTCGCAGACGGCGATTTTCAGGTAATCCATTTTACTTTACTTTGAGTTTAAAGGTCTTGATCTCGAAGGGGCGGAACGAGGCGTCAAAGCGCGTCCCGTCGGTCCTGACGGGCGTTCCGTTCTCTTCCATCATGTCGCATTCCTCCACCTCTTCGAGCTGCAGGCCGCTTTCGATGACGCAGGGCAGGGTTCTCATGTTCCAGGTCTCGTAAGCGCGCACGATCAGGGCGTCCTCGTCCTCCGCCTTTTTGACCGTCTCGATCACGATATTGTCCCTGCTGCAGGAAATCAGCGAGAACGAAGCGGGCAGCTTCCCGCCGCTTTTGCCCGCGACGCACAGCGCAGGCACGTTCAGGTCATATCCCTGCAGCACCGCGTCGGAGGTTGATACCGGCCCCGCGTGGGGATAGATCGCGTAGGTGAAGAAATGCGTGTACCCAAGATCCTGGCCGTCCTGCGGCTGGTTCTGAGAGCGCAGCAGCGAGAGGCGGATCTTCCCGTCCTTGATGTTGTAGCCGTATTTGCAGTCGTTGAGGATCGTCACGCCGAAGCCGTTGTCGCTCACGTCCGCCCACTTGTGGGCGGAGGCCTCGAACTTCGCGAAATCGGCGACGGTGTTGGAATGGGTCGGCCGTTCGATGTTGCCGAACTGGATGTCATAGGTTGCCTTCTCCGCGTTCACGTCCACCGGGAATTCCGCCTTGACGATGGTGCTGCGCTCGTTCCAGTCGATCTCGTTGCGCACGTCGACGCGCTCGTCGTAATTGTAGAAAACGATCTGCTGTTTCACGTGGGAATCCTTAAACTTCCGGGTGATCTCCAGCACTGCGCGGACCGGGCCGTTTTCCAGCACCCGGGCGCCGGTCACGTTGTCCACGATATCGCTTTTCTCTTCAAAGTAGGCGTTGGTATTCCAGTTCTTATCCTGATAGGGACGTTCCTCAAAAGCGATAATGCGGTTCCAGACCTTGCCCTTCGGCACCGCCTGACGCTGCAGCGCCTTGCAGTAGAAGGAGGCGATCTCCATCTGATCGGTGAAGATCACGTCGTAGAACTTTGTCTCGATATGGTTGCCGTTGACCACCGCGGTCTGTTCCGTACCCGCCTTGCCCGGCAGCAGCCGGAACGCCCGGTACCCCTTGGCGGGCAGATCCTTCGCGAGAAATACCGTCTTCCCGTCGTGGGTCTGCTGCTGGGGCAGCGGTACCCCGTTTTCATCACAGACGCAAAGGCCTTCGGGGATGCGCGCGCTTGTTTCAACGGCGCGTTCGCAGCCGAAGCCGAGGGTGTTGAACACCGTGACGGTCTCGCCGTCGATATTGACGGCGGCGGCGATTCGCTCGGCGGCGTCCGAAAGAAGATATTTTCCGTCCTTGATGATCTTTTCGTACTGCTCTTTGGAATCCTTGTAGACCGGCGCGATGGAGGATCCGGGGATGATGTCGTGGAACTGGTTGAGCAGAATGATCTTCCAGCCTTCGTCGATCACGGTCTTCGGGTATTTCGCGAAATTCCGGTCAAGCAGGACGCTCGCGAGCGAGGATACGGTTTCGATATCCTGATACAGAAATTCGGATTTCCGGTTGAACCGTTTGTTGATCGCCTGGGCGGTCAGAGTCCCGCGGTGATATTCCAGATACAGCTCGCCGCGCCATTTGTTGAGCCTGCGGCTGCCGGCGACGTCGTTTTCCAGCTTTTTGAAGAAATCGCCGGCAAACTCGAATTTCACCTTCGGCACGCCCGGGATCCCCGCACGCATGCGAAGGCCTGCCTCGATCATTCTGTCGGTGGTTCCGCCGCCGCCGTCGCCGTGGCCGTAGCAGACCAGCACGTTGTCGTTCAGGTCCTTGTTGGAGTACCGCTGCCAGGAGCCCATCACCTGATTGGGCGACAGGTCGCTGTTGTAGGTGGTCATGAACCAGCCGCGTTTCTCGGCGTTGTAGCTCTGGGCGGGGGAGAAGTGTGAGAGGATCTGCGTGCCGTCGATGCCCTCCCAGATGAAGGTGTCGTACGGCACCTTCGTGTATTCGTTCCAGGAGATCTTTGTGGTCATGAAATATCGGATGCCGCAGCCTTTGAGGATCTGAGGCAGCGCGCCGCTGTAACCGAACACGTCCGGCAGCCAGAGGATCTCGCAGTCCTTGCCGAACTCGTCCCGGAAGAAGCGTTTGCCCACAAGGAACTGGCGGATCAGAGACTCGCCGGAGGTGATGTTGGTGTCGGCCTCGACCCACATGCCGCCTTCGATCTCCCATTTTCCCTCGCGGACGCGGCGCTT
>CACYHJ010000252.1 GCA_902774165.1 Oscillospiraceae bacterium | reverse complement strand
GATGCGCCCCAGCAGCCAGGTGCTCAGGGTGCTGCCCACATAGCAGAAGGTATCCAGCACGCCCGCCAGCAGACCGGAATCCATCCGATCGCGCATATACATGGGGATAATGCTTGTGATGACGTTGTTGACGGCGCTCATCAGCATGGCGGAGCCGGCGAACAGCACGATCAGCACAACGGGGCTTTTCAGCTTCGCGGTGAAGATCACGAGAAGCAGCACGGCGGCTTCGACGAAATAGAGCAGGCCGTTGAGCACGGAGGTGTTTTTCTGCCGCTTGTGCAGCGTCGTGGAAAGCCACGCGCCGAAAATGGCGATCAGCGGCAGAATCAGCGTGATCAGAATGGAAAGCGACTCCGGCATATGGAAATTCTCGTTGAGAATCGAGGGCGTCCAGGTGGTCACGCCGTCCTTGATAAAGCCGTTGGAGATCGCGGCGAACAGCAGGAAGACCGCGCCGATGATAAACGCGGGCGTAAACGAGGGGCGTTTCTTCGGCGCCGGCGTATAGGCCGCCGCGCCGTCCCGCGTGAGCGTGCTGTCAATTCTGCCGACGATCAGGAACCACAGCGCGCCGATGACCGCCAGCAGGATCGCGGGCACATAGAAAACCCAGCGGTAATCCGCTCGCATCGCGGAGAACAGAGAGGAGAGGCCGTAGGCGAGAAACGTGCCCAGCGCAGCGGGGGTGCTCATCACCACCACCGCCCTCGACAGAAGCTCGTCGGGCAGACGGTCGGAGAGGGTCTTGATCAGCGAGCTCCACAGAATGGACTGGAACACGCCGTTCATCAGCCAGACGATTTTCATCGCGGAGACCGAGGGGACCAGCGTCATGCCCACGTTCACGAGGGCGGAGCCGATCAGCGCGACGGCGACGGAATACCGGGTGTTATACTTCCGGGAAAGGATGCCGTGGACCAGCTGCCCCGCGCCGTAGGAGAAGAAAAAGAACGAGCTGACCAGCCCGGCAGCCTCTTTTGTCGTCCCCAGCTGTGAAATGATCTCAACGATATAGGCGTTATAGTTCAGCCTGCCGATATAGGCGGCGGTATACGCCGCCCAGCAAAGAAAGATGATGATTTTTGACGCCTGCTTCGCCTTTTTATCCATATGCGCGCCTTCCTTGTGAATGATTACCCTATGATTATACATCAAAAAAGATTGATATATTTCCATATCAGAAATATATCAATCTTTTTTCATTTGAGCATCTGTTTTGCGCACGGCCGGCAAAAATCAGGCGTTATTTGAAGAGCGCGCCGGGCAGGACCTGAGAGATATAATGCCAGAGAACCCAGAGGACCTGCCGGATCAGATTGAAGATATTCGTCTTGTTGTTGGAATCAAAATCCGTCGGGAGGTTTTCCCAATTCTCATTCGCGCCGCCGTCCGAGGTCTTTTTAACGGCGAACTGATCGTACAGCGCCGCGGTATAGGTCTCGTCGTCCACAAGATACGCCTTGAATACCAGATAATCGCCGTCGATCTCCACATGCGCCGCGACGCCGCCCTGATCACGGGTCGATTCGATCTTCGCGGAGGCGTTGACGATATAGGGCATCGTATTTTCATTGATCGCGTAACGCTTGGTCCCGGCGGTGGAGGGCATCACGTGAATCGCGCCCTGCGGATCAAGGGCGAAGGTTGTTTCTTCGCCGTGGTACATCTCGGTAACATAGGAGGTCTCCGGCATCACGCCGTCGCCGGTGACGGGGTAGGTGCGGACGTAGCAGTGCTCGTGCCCGCCGATCACAAGGTCAATCCCCAGTTCGTCAATCAGCGGAACAAGGACGTTGCGCATGATGGAGGAATCCGGCTTGTTGGTGTGTTTTCCGGCGGAATAGATCGAACGGTGAAGCATGAGGATCTTCCACTTTGCGCCGGAGGCGTTCATATCGTTCTGCAGCCAGTTCTGCTGCTGCTGGCTCATGGGATACATATCGTTTGTGTTCAGCACCGCGAAGTGGGCGTCGCCGTAATCAAAGGAATAGTAAACGCCGGTGATCGTATCAGATCCCTCCGCCGCGCCGAGGTTGAACATGCTGTCGAACCAGTTCCACCGGAGATTGCCGTCGTGGTTGCCGGCGACGGGCGCGTTGGTGGTATTGCGGTCGATAAAGGAGAATTTATCGAAGTAATAATCCCATTCCTCGTTGGTGCAGTCGTTGACGTAGTCGCCCATGCTGGTGGTGAAATCAATGTCAGGATACAGATCATAGACGGCCTTGACGACCTTCGCGCCTTTTTCAAAGTTTTCGGCGTTGCTGGCCTGCACGTCCGCGTAAACGAGGAAGCTGACCGGCTCGCCGCGGCCTGGATTGGTGGTGAAGGAGCATACGGTGCAGCGGGTGGATTTGTCGCCCACCGTGTAGTAATAGGTTTTGCCCGCCTCAAGGCCGCTTACGACCACCTTGTGCATATAATAGCCGAGGAAGAGGACGACGTCGCCCTCGGTGAACGCTTTCGCGCCGGACATATCCGCGTTTTCGGAGACCAGTACGATGCTGTCGGTGCGGGCCTTCGTCGCCCAGCTGACGCCGCGGGAATTTTCCGTGTCGCCGTTGACCACGACGGAAATCCGGGTGATCTCTGCGCCCTGCGTATCGGTCGCCGCATTGGGGTCGACGGCGCCCGCGCCGGAGGCGAGCACGCCCCCGCCGATCAGCAGCACCGCGCACAGCAGCAGCGCGAGAAACTTAAAGCCTGTACGTTTCATGATGACAGCTCCTTTATTCTGTGAGTTACTCCGCGACGGCAAACCCTTCCGCGGCGCGCTTCGCGGCAAGCTCCTGCTGCATCTGCTTCTTCGCGTCGCCGGAGATCTTATAGAAGAACATCGGGATCGCGCACAGCAGCAGGCTGACGCCGGGAACGATCGAAACGAGGGAGAACATGGCGAAATTCTGCGTTCTGGTCAGCTCCGTCGCCGCGGTAATCGCGGTGGAGGACATCATTTCGGCGGGCTTGAAGCCGATCGCCATATACATCACAACGATGCCGCAGGTGGAAAGGGCGCTGCCCAGCTTGTTGATGAATCCCTGGCACGCCGAGCCGAGGGCGTTGTCGCGGTGGCCGGTCCTCAGCTCCATATAGTCAAGGCAGTCGTAGATCATGGCGATGGAGATGGTGTTGATTACGCCCAGCGGGATGCAGGAAATGATCACGAAGGGGATGCAGGCGTAAAGGTTCGCCGTGAACCAGCCGATCAGCGTGGTGAAGATGCTGGAGACGAAGCCGCCCAGGCAGGTGGTGATCAGCAGCTTCTTATAGTCGAATTTTTTCATCAGCGTGGGCATCAGCAGCGTGGAGCCGAACATGCCCACGATGGCGCAGACCTGGAAGATCGTCTTGACCGTGGAGACGGAAGCGTCGATGGCGGCGGTCTTCTTCGCAAGGCTCATTCCCGTAAGATCCGGGCCGATGTAGAAGGCGTAGCGCGCAACGTGGATCGCCGCCGCCTGAACCATATATCTGCCGCTCGAAAGCACGCCCATGATGATCACAAGAATGAGCGGTTTGCACTGAGCGATGCGTTTGAGCTGCGTCGGTTCACCGGGCTCGCGGCGGCGGATCGGCGGAACGACGCGCTCTTTGATATGGAAATAGGAATTCACATACAGGACAATACCGATCACAATCACGACGCAGGCAATCACGAGGTATTTTTTCTTATTGTAGGCGACAGGGTCGGAGGTATCGAAAAGCTTCGTAAGCGTGAAGCCCGAGATAAAGAAGAACACCTCGGGCAGCGCGGAGCCCACGCTGTTCCAGATCTTGCTGAAGGAGACCACATGGCTGCGCTCGTCCGGATCCGGCGTGAGCACGTTCGGCAGGCTCCAGAAGGGCACGTCCGCCATCGTATACATCATGCCCCAGAGCACGTAGATCACCGCGGAATAGATCATCAGCTCCTTCTCCGGCAGAGACGGGCTCAGGTACATCAGGAAGGTGAGGATCGCGATGGGCGCGGCGGCGAACAGGATATAGGGCTTCAGCTTGCCCCACTTTGTCGTATGCCGGTCGACGATAATGCCCATCAGCGGGTCGTTGATCGCGTCCCATACGCGCGCCAGCAGCATCAGCAGCAGCACGAACGTCGGCGCAAGACCGAGCACGCTGAGATAATAGTCGCTGATATAGCTGGACATCATGGCGTAGATCATGCCCTGACCGAAGCCGCCGAGGGAGAACATCCATAATTCTTTCTTCCCGACGAAGGTCTGAGGTGCGGATTTTGTTTGTGAACTCATAAGCGCAAGGGCTCCTTTCGCGCGGCATTTGCCACTGTATCATTGTAATTATACACGATAAATACGATAAATACAAGATGTTTTTTATAAAAGCCGACAGAATAAAATTCTGATTTAGCGGAGCTAAATCAGAATTTTAAGGCAGTAGGCAATCGGCATTCGGCATTAGGGTCAGTGAAATATACGCAGCGGAAATAACGTGA
>CACYHJ010000251.1 GCA_902774165.1 Oscillospiraceae bacterium | reverse complement strand
ATCTTCATGAACGCCGGGGCCTACGGCGGCGAGCTGTGCGATTCGCTGATTTCCGTGACCTCGGTCTCCGGAGCGGGGGAGCTCGTTACCCGGGAAAAGAGCGCGCTGTCGTTCTCCTATCGCCACAGCAGCTTTACCGACAACGGCGAGGTGGTCCTTCGCGCGCAGTTCCGTCTGAAAAAAGCGCCGAAAGAGACGGTCCGCGCCGCGATGGACGACTATATGTCCCGCAGAAAAGAAAAGCAGCCGCTGAATTTCCCCAGCGCGGGCAGCGCGTTCCGCCGCCCGACGGGGTATTATGCCGGCGCGTTGATCGAGCAGGCAGGGTTGAAGGGCTTCTCGATCGGCGGCGCGCAGGTCAGCGAAAAACACGCCGGGTTTATCATCAATGCCGGCGGAGCGACGGCGCGGGACGTCAGGGCGCTGATCGCCCATATTCAACAAACGGTTTATGAGCGCTCCGGCGTACGTCTTACGCCGGAAATCATGGCGCTCTGACAGATTGATCCTATGTCATTTTCCTACGATGCAAAAAAAGAAATGATCGGCAGCGTCAACAAGCCGTGCTGTGCCTTTGCGCAGAGCTACGGCTTTTTGCTCTTCGGCAGAAGCTTCGGGTACGGCGGCGTCAGCCTCATGACGGATAAAAAGGAGATCGCCGACGCGTACGCGGACGCGGTCCGGCTGGCTGCCGGTCTTGAGCCGTCGGTCAGCTGCTCCGACGCCGGCAGATATACCGTGTGTCTTCCCGACGCGAACGACCGCCGTACGCTTCTGCGCGCGTTCGGTTACGAGGGGAACGAGCTGAGCGTCCGGCTCAACCACGCCAATCTTCGCGACGACTGCTGCCGGGCGGCGTTTATCCGCGGCGCGTTCCTTGCCTGCGGTTCCGTCACAGATCCGCAGAAGGAGTATCATCTGGAACTCTCCGTGAGCAGCATGCGCCTGACCGGCGATTTTATCAAGCTGTTCGACGCCTACGACGGCAGCGACCCGGAGCTGGGGTTCTCGCTGATTCCGAACCGTTCGCAGCGGTCCGGAATGAACGTGATCTATTTCAACGACAGCACGTCGGTGGAGGATTTTCTCTCCCTTGTGGGCGCGCAGAACGCGTCGATGACCGTGATGAACACCAAGATGCTCAAGGAGCACCGCAACAACGTCAACCGGCGGCTGAATTTTGAAACCGCCAATATCGGGCGTTCCAGCTTTGCGTCGGAGCCGCAGATCAAGGCGATTGAGAAGATCCGCCGAAAGGGCGGCATGGACGCACTGCCGCCGGATCTCAGACGTCTTGCGGAGATCCGCGCGGACGAGCCTGCGCTGAGCCTGCGGGAGCTGGGGGAAATGATGGACCCGCCCCTGTCGCGCACGGCGGTGAATTACCGGCTGAAAAAAATCATCCGCTTTGCGGAATCGTTGTAACAAAGGAGGGACGGACGGTGTTTGCGAAAAGAATCGGGTTTGACATGGGCACAGACTCCATCAAGGTCTGCGCCGATTTTTCGGATTCCGTCCGGCGCTTGCGGGCAGAACGCCCTCTTCGTTCCGGCTTGTCAGATTCATGCGCGACGGCGCGGTGCACGATTTCGCGCTTGCCGGCGAGGTGGTCGGCGATATTACCGACCGTCTTCTGGGGCAGCGGGTGCTGCGCCCGGTTCTGGTCTCCTGCGTCTGCGTCGGCAGCACCGAGCTGGAGCGCAAGACGCTGCTTGACATTCTGCAAAGCGCAGGCGCGGCGCGCGCTTATCTGATCTACGCTCCGGTCGCCTCCGCGATCGGGGTCTATGGGGTCGCCGCCGGGCCGGAGGGCAGGGCGGTGCTGGACGTGGGCGCCGGCGCTGCGGACTGCGCCGTGATCTCCATGAACGGGATTGCCTCCCGCAGGGCCGTGCCCGTCGCGGGGAACGCGATGACCCGGGCGATCATGGAGTATCTGGAAACCTCGCGCGACGTCTTTATCGGCGAATCCGAGGCGGAACGCCTGAAAAAGGAGCTGTCTTCCGCCATCCCGCGGGAGGCGGAGCTTGCCTTCGTTTCCGGCGGCAAAAAGCTGAACGGCGAGGCGGTCAATTTTGAGCTGACCAGCACCGAGGTTTACCGCACGCTGCGCGGCTGCTTTGCCGAGATCGGCAAGCTGGTCGTTGCCGTGCTTGACGATACCCCGCCCGAGCTTGTGAGCGATATCCGCAATAACGGCATTCTTCTGACCGGCGGCTGCGCCGCGATCCCCGGGCTTGACGTCTATCTGTCAAAAACCCTGGGCGTGCCGGTCACGGTGCCGCCGGAGCCGGCGCTTTGCGCGGTCAACGGAATCAAAAAAATCCTGCCCCGGCTCAAGGAGCTGGCGCAGGCTGGCGTTCTGATCGGTCGTGACTGACCGGTCTTTTTTTATTGTATAGGAAACTGCTCGCGTTGTGAGCAGTTTCCATACAACAAGAAACACCTTTTCGCCCCAAAGATTGGGGCTGGGGGTGATATGCCGATGGCATTTTCTTATTTTTTTGCGGTGACGATAAATCCGTCGGCGTTGTTGCCGGAGATCTCGTAGGAACCGAAGCGCGGCACGGGAACTCGGGTGGATTCCTCCGCCGAAGCGGGGACGTAATAGATCATATACGTGTCGCCGTGCATATTGACGTAGAGGTAGGAATTTCCGTAGGTGAACCGCTTGAGGTAATCCTCGTATTCCTCCAGACAGAAATTCTTCAGCGACATGACGTAGGCGTGGGGCTTGCCTACATACCGGTAATGCCACGGCTCATTGGAAATGCCGGTGATCGCGGTCTTATCCTCCGGATAGCGGTTGATAAAACCGTATTTCCACGCGATCTCGCCCACAAGGGCGTAATCGTCCCGGCCGGTAAAGGTGCTCGTGTTGCCGTCGGCGTCCGCCACCGCGATATCCGCGGCAAGCCCGGTGTGATGCTCGCTGTATCCCGGCTGCGCCACCCAGCGGATCGCCGTCGAATACCCGGAGGAGCTGATCCGTTCATTCAGCAGGTTTTCCTGGTAGGCGTAATCCCGGTATGCGCTGATGATCGTCACGTTGTCAAGCCCCGTCTGCTTGTAGAAATCCCTGAACAGGGCGTTGAACTGCCGGATGGTTGTTTTGTTGAGCGTGATTTCTTCGTTCTTCGCCCGGTAATACTGGTTCTTTTTTGAGGCAATCGTGTATTTCTTTTCGCCCAGATCGAAGTTGAATGCGTGGGCGTTGTTCACGAGAATCAGCTCGCCAGCGAATACCTGCGTGTTTTCCGTCTCCTTTTCGGAATACAGCAGGGAGGAGGCTTTGAATTCCTTCTCGATCAGCCCTTCGGTGAACATGGGGGGGAGCTTGACCGCGCAGAAAAACGCGGCGATTGCCAAAAGCAGGGCGATCAGCAGGATCCGGAGTCTTTTGCCGCCCTGTTTCCTTTGTTTCTTTTTTGACTTATTCATAATCATCGACCACCTGCAGAAATCATACCATTGATCAGATGAAATATTGTTTTATTTTAGAAAAATAAAACAATTCTTTCTTAAAATCTTGACACCGGGAGAATTGTCAATATAATTAAAATTACAGAAAGGAGTGCTTGTTATGGAAAAAGTCGGCTCGTTTTTCCGCAAAGTTTCCGCGTATCTGATGGTGCTCGTCGTGCCGGTCACGTCGCTGTTTATGATGGTGCGCGGCGGAACGGAGAAAACAGATATCAAACAGGATCAGGTGTTGCTGTCCGCCGCGGCGATCAGCGACACGCATATCAAATCCTCGTTCATCCGCACCGGGATTCTCGATCTGGGAATGCGGGATATCTCTCAGACCGTCAAACCCGATCTCCTGATGGTTACCGGCGACTGTACCGATAACGGCAACGCCGAATATTGGGAGGCGTTCGCGAAGAGCGTCGGCAAGGCGGACGTGGCGCATAAGCTCGTCACCTTCGGCAACCACGACGCCTGGACGTCCTACGACACGCCCCACGATTACGGTGAGGCCTTTGATAATTACGTGAAATACGGCGCTCAGATCATGGGCCGTGAGATCGACTCGGTTTATTTCACTTATGAGATCAACGGCTATCATTTTATCGTCCTCGGATCTGACGATACCTCTACCGCCGCCACCGTCTCCGACGAGCAGCTTGCCTGGACGGAGAGCGCGCTTGCCGAGGCCGCGGCGGACAGCGCGGGCAAGCCGATCTTCGTGATCCTTCACCAGCCCATGAACTTCACCCACGCAGTGGGCGACAACGAGCACAGCAGCGGCATCAACGGCGACGCGAGCGAAAAGCTGCAGGCGATCATGGACCGCTATGAGAATATCTTCTTTATCAGCGGCCATCAGCATTACGGGCTTTCCGGCGAAAAACAGCCGAATCTGATGATCGAGGGCTTTGAGACCGTTGAAAAGGTCGGCGAGCATATCACCAGCATCAACCTGCCTTCGTATGAATACGGCAGTTATTTCACCGGCGGCGAGCCGCATATCGGGCAGGGCGTTATGATCTACGTCTTTGCGGATTCCGTGCGGCTGGTCGGCAGAAACTTCGCGCTGGGCAGCTGGCTGCCCGATTTTGACGTGACGGTTCCGCTGACGTAACGCGTGAAATGACCCGGAACATAAAATAAACAACGGCTCCCGCGATCCGGATGGTTGCGCGGGAGCCGTTTTGCATGATCGTAAGCTGTTTACATGGTGTAATTATCGAAATACCCCTGAATCCAGACGATGGGCGTGCCCTTGTCGCCGCTGCCGGAGGTCAGGTCGCAGAGAGAACCGATCAGGTCGGTCAGGCGGCGGGGCGTGGTGCCCTGCGACGCCATGTTGCCCACAAGATTCCCGGTCTTCTCGCGGATGCGCTCGCTGATGGCGGCCTTCAGCGCGTCGCCGGATAGCTCTTTGAAATCGTTGTCCGCAAGGTATTTCAGCTTCAGCTCGTTGGGCTGGCCGATGAGCCCGGGCGTGTGGGCGGGGGAGACCACCGGGTCCGCCAGCTCCCAGATCTTGCCTACGGGATCTTTGAACGCGCCGTCGCCGTATATCATGACCTCGACGTTCTTTCCGGTCTTCTCCTTCAGCGCGGCGGCAATGCCGGCGACCACCGGCTCGCAGTCGCGGGGGAAGAGCTTGACGGTCTCTTCGGTGGCCTTGTTGCTGCCGAGAAGGCCGTAGTTTTCGTTGCATCCGGAACCGTCCACGGGGGCGGAGAGAATATTGTCAAGCCCGTAAACCGTCTCGGCGCCGGCGGCCTTCAGGAGCTTCTTGGTGCGCGCGCGGGTGTGGATGTCGCAGGTCAGCACGTTTTTCGTGCAGTCAAGAATCTTCCTGCAGTCGTTGGCAAGAAGGATCTCGACCTCGCAGCCCTGAGACTCGATCACCTCGCGGTAATAGCTGATGTAATCCACGCCGGTGAAGGGGTGCTTGACGACGCCGAACAGGGAGCGGTATTTCTCCTCGGTCAGCACGTCCGCCCAGGGGTCGATCCCCGCGTTGTCAAGGGAGTCGATGTCGATCAGCCCGTTGCCTACCTCGTCGGAGGGGTAGGAGAGCATCAGGTATATTTTCTTCGCGCCGCGGGCGATGCCGCGCAGGCAGATGGCAAAACGGTTTCTCGAAAGAATCGGGAAAATCACGCCGAATTCCCCGCCGGGGAATTTCGCCCTGACGTCGGCGGCGATCTGATCGACCGTCGCGTAATTGCCCTGCGCCCGCGCAACGACGGCTTCCGTTACCGCGACGACGTCTCTGTCGCGGATCTCAAGGCCTTCGCTCTCTGCGGCGGCGAGCACGCTGTCAACCACAATCGCGGCGATGTCGTCGCCCTGCCTGATGATGGGGGCGCGAACGCCGCGCGCCACGGTTCCGATGCGTCTGTCTTCCATAAATGATTCTCCTCATTCCAAGAAATTGCGCCGAAAAACGCGCTCCGCGGAGCGTCCGGACGGCGTAGTCAAGTCTATTATATTGTATTTTGCCGACGCTGTCAATCATCG
>CACYHJ010000250.1 GCA_902774165.1 Oscillospiraceae bacterium | reverse complement strand
GGCATCGTCGGCCTCGGCCTGATCGGCGGCTCGATGGCAAAAGCGTATAAGGCGGCGGGACACACGGTCTACGTGGACAACCGCACCCGTTCCACCGCGGATTTCGCTTGTCTCGCGGGCGCGGCGGACGGCATTCTGGACGAAAAAACGATCCCTCAATGCGATCTGATCCTCGTCACCGTCTATCCCGATTCCACCGTCGCGTGGGTCGAAGAACATAAAAATATCATCAATAAAGATACCTTCGTCGTCGACTGCTGCGGCGTGAAGCGCGAGGTGTGTGAACGCTGCTTCCCGATCGCCGAAGAAGCGGGCTTTGAGTTCGTGGGCGGGCACCCCATGGCTGGCACGCAGTTTTCCGGCTTCAAGTATTCGTTCCCCACGCTGTTCAAAGGCGCGCCGATGGTGCTGGTGCCGAAGAAAGGCGCGGATATGGCGTATCTGACCCACGTCAAAGAGCTGCTCGCTCCCGCGGGCTTCGGGCGGTATTCCGTCACCGACGCCGAGACCCACGACCGGGTGATCGGTTTTACCTCGCAGATGGCGCATATCGTGTCCAACGCCTTTATCAAAAGCCCCACCGCCCGGGAACACAAGGGGTTTTCGGCGGGCAGCTACCGGGATCTGACCCGCGTCGCGTGGCTCAACGAGACCATGTGGACGGAGCTGTTTCTCGAAAACCGGGAAAACCTGATCTTCGAGCTGGACACCTATATCAACGAGCTGTCAAAATATAAAAAAGCCCTGGAGGACGGCGACGCGGATTCCCTGAAAGCGCTGCTGGCTGAGGGGCGGATCATCAAAGAGGAGGTCGACGGCGTTGGGAAGCGTCAGAATTGAATCGTCGAAAAACTACGACGTCATCATCGAAAAAGGGATCCTCGATTCCTGCGGCGGGATCATAAAAACGACCGCCGGGGGAGAATTCGTCTGCGTCGTCACCGACGATACCGTGGACGCGCTTTACGGTGAACGGTGCGTTTCTTCTCTTCTGTCGGCGGGGTATCGCGTGGAAAAATTCACGATCCCCCACGGCGAGCAGTCGAAAAACGCCGCGCAGTTTATCCGGCTGCTCAATTTTCTTGCGGAAAAACGCTTCACCCGCACCGATACGGTTGCCGCGCTGGGCGGCGGCGTGGTCGGGGACCTCGCGGGCTTCGCCGCGGCGTGCTTTACAAGAGGGATGAAATTCGTGCAGATCCCCACGACGCTGCTTGCGGCGGTGGATTCCTCTGTGGGCGGCAAGACCGCCATCGACCTGGATACCGGCAAAAACCTCGCCGGGGCGTTCTATCAGCCGGAGGTCGTGATCTGCGATTACGCGACCCTCGACACCCTGCCCGACGAAATCTTTACCGACGGCTGCGCCGAGGTCGTCAAATACGGCGTGATCGCCGATGCGGCGTTCTTTGAATTTCTGAAACAGCCGGTCCGGGAGAACATCGAAAAGGTCATCACCCGCTGCGTGGAGCTCAAACGGGACGTGGTGGCGGCGGACGAATTCGACAACGGGATCCGGTTTATCCTGAATTACGGCCACACGGTCGGCCACGCGGTGGAGGCGAACAGCAATTTTACCATCAGTCACGGCAGCGGCGTCGCAGTCGGCATGTGCGCCGAGGCGAAGGCCGCCGCGAAACTGGGAATCTGTTCCGCGGACTGCGCGGAACAAATCGAATCGCTGGTGCGCGCCTACGGTCTGCCGACCCGTTCGCCTTACGACGCGCGTGCGCTCACCGAAAAGGCGCTGTCCGATAAAAAACGCCGGGGCGGCACGATCGGCGTGGTCGTCCCGACCGCAATCGGGCAATGCCGCGTCGAGAAGCTCCCGGTGGACAAGCTTTACGATTTTATCAGGGCGGGGATCGAATGAATATCCTGATCGAAAAAAGCCTCGGCGGCGGCCGCATCCGCGCCGTAACGTCCAAGTCGGCGGCGCACCGTCTTCTGATCTGCGCGGCGCTCGCGCAGGGGGAGACGGAGCTGGAATGCAGCGACGTGTCAAGGGATATCGCCGCCACCGCGGACTGTCTGAACGACCTCGGCGCCCGGATCACGCGGACGGCGAAGGGATACCATATCATTCCTGCCGACCGTTCCCGTTTGCCGGAAACGGCGGCGTGTCCCTGCGGGGAAAGCGGCTCCACGCTGCGTTTTCTGATCCCCGTGGCGGCGGCGCTGGGCGTTGGGGCGGATTTTACCCCGGAGGGGCGGCTGCCGCAAAGGCCGCTGTCGCCCTTATATGAGGAGCTGACCGCCCACGGCGTTGAACTGTCCCCGCCGGGAAGCGTACCTTTTCGCGTGCGCGGGACCCTGCCGGGGGGCGATTATACCCTTGCGGCGGACGTTTCCTCTCAATTTATCAGCGGGCTGCTGTTCGCCCTGCCACTGACCGGCGGCGACAGCAGGCTGCGCCTTACGGGGAAATTCGAGTCCCGTTCCTACGTCGATATGACCGTGGACGCGCTGCGGAAATTCGGCGCGTCGATTGAATTTGACAATAACGAATATATCATTCGCGGCGGCGCTCTGCGCTCGCCCGGCGCCGTCCGCGCGGAGGGCGACTGGTCCAACGCGGCGTTCTGGCTCTGCGCCGGTGCGGTGGGGGCGCCCGTGACCGTCACGGGGCTTGACCCGGCGTCCCTGCAGGGCGACCGGGCGGTGGTCGAGATCCTGAAACGCTTCGGCGCGTCGGTCGCCGTAAATGCACAGGGCGTGAGCGTTTCGCCCGCCCCGCTGCGCGGGATTGAGATCAACGCCGAGAATATCCCAGACCTTGTGCCCGTGCTGGCGGTCACCGCCTGCGCTGCGGCGGGGGATACGACCATATACAACGCGTCAAGGCTCCGCCTGAAGGAGAGCGACCGCATCGAAACCGTCATTTCGCTGATCCGCGCCCTGGGCGGCGAAGCGGAGGAGACCGCCGACGGCATGATCGTGCGCGGCAGACGCCTTTCCGGCGGCGCGTGCGATTCCTTCGGCGATCACCGCATCGCCATGAGCGCCGCGGTCGCCTCCGCGCAGTGCGCGGGACCCGTGAGCGTGACCGGCGCGGAAGCGGTGGAGAAGTCCTATCCCCGGTTTTGGGAGGATTTTACGGCGCTCGGCGGAGTGCCGCAAAGTCTCTGATTCCGCAAGGAATCAATATCGCTGCATCAGAAGGATGCAATATCGCCTCATGAATATCGGCTTAAATCAGAAAGCCGGATTCTGAATGTAGGGACGATTATGAATCGTCCGGATTTGACGGCGAAGGCATCCCGTCTTTGCGACGGGGTGGCGAGGCGGCAAATGTTTATTCGGAATCGGTCGGGCTTTTAATAATTTTGATTTTCTCACGTCGAAGCTGTGCTTCGCGGGGTACAGCCGGGCTCACGGATTGTAGGAATTTCGACGGTCTCACCATCCCGCAAGGGGATGGGCTCACCCGTCGAACCGGACGATTACTAATCGTCCCTACAGCCGGTCGCCGCACTTTGCTGATGAAAGCCGATATCCACGATCGCCGTTTTCAGCGATATTCTCAACCGTACCCCGCGAAGCACTGCTTCAGCGGTAATCTCACATTTCACATCTCACATCTCACATTTCAAACAGAAAGCAGGTGGCACACACCATGTCCTACACCTACGGCAACAATCTGAAACTCCAGATCTTCGGCCAATCCCACTCCGAGGCGGTCGGGGCGACGGTCGAAGGGCTTCCCGCAGGCTTCGAAATCGACTTCGACGCGCTCGGCGCCTTCCTTGCCCGCCGCGCGCCGGGGCAGGCGCTGTCCACCCCGCGCAGGGAAAAGGACGCGCCCGTCTTCGTCAGCGGCGTGACGGACGGCGCGACCAACGGCGCCCCTTTGACGGTGCTGATTTATAACGAAAACACCCGGTCGAAGGATTATTCCGAATTGAAAATAAAGCCCCGTCCCGGCCACGCGGATTATCCGGCGCACGTGAAATTCGGCGGGCATAACGATATCGCCGGGGGCGGGCAGTTCTCCGCCCGTCTGACCGCGCCGCTGTGCGCCGCGGGCGGGATCGTGCTGCAGATCCTCAAAAAGAAAGGGATCGAAGTCTGCGCCCATATCCTCTCGGTCGGCGACGCGCGGGACGCTTCCTTCGACCCTGTATCGGACCAGACGGAACTCTTTGACGGGCTGCGCAGCCGTTCCCCCTGCGTGATCGACCCCGCTGCGGGCGATCAGATGAAATCGCTGATCGAAGCGGTCCGCGCGGAGGGCGACAGCGTCGGCGGGGTCGTGGAATGCAAGATTACGGGCCTTCCCGCCGGGATCGGCGGCGCGGGCTTCGGCGGCCTCGACGGCGCGATCGGGGCGGCAATGTTCGGCATTCCCGCCGTCAAGGGCGTGGAATTCGGCGCTGGCTTCGGCGCGGCCGCGCTGCGGGGCAGCGCGTTCAAGCCCACGCCCTCCATCGGGCGTGAGCAGCGCACGGTCAACCTCGAAACAGGGCGAAACGATACGCTCACGGTGCAGGGCAGACACGACCCCTGCGTTGCGCTGCGGGCGGTTCCCGTCGCGGAGGCCGCCGCGGCGATCGCGGTATACGATATGATGCTTGAAAACGGAACGGAGGCGATCTGAATGGACCTTTCAGAGTACAGAAAAAGAATCGACGGGATCGATCGGCAGCTCGTCGCCCTGTTTTCCGAGCGGATGGAGATCGCGAAGGGAATCGCGGAGTATAAAAAAGAAAACGGCCTGCCGGTCCTTGACGCTTCCAGAGAACGCGCGAAGCTGGCCGAAATCGCGAAGATGAGCGCGCCGGAGATGCGCTCCTACACGGGCGTGCTGTTTTCGCAGATCATGGAGCTGAGCAAGGCGTATCAGGAGGGGGTCCTTCACCCGGACTGCGAGCTCAAGCGGGAGATCCTGACGGCGATCGACCGGACCGAGCGCCTCTTTCCCGAATACGCGCCGGTGGCGTGTCAGGGCGTGGAGGGAGCCTATTCCCAGCAGGCCTGCGACAAGCTGTTCAAAACGCCGGAGATCATGTACTGCAAGACCTGGGAGAGCGTGTTCGCCGCGGTGGAGAGCGGGATGTGCCGCTTCGGCGTGCTGCCCATCGAGAACAGCACCGCCGGATCGGTCAATAAGATCTACGATCTGATGACGGCGCATAATTTCTATATCGTGCGCTCCACGCGCCTGCGCATCTGCCACAGCCTTCTTGCGCCCGAGGGCGTGAAAATCGGGGATATCAAAGAGATCTATTCCCACGAGCAGGCGCTCAGCCAGTGCGCCGGGTTCATCAAATCGCTGGGCGGCGTGAAGGTCCACGTGTGCGAGAACACCGCCATGGCGGCGAAGGCCGTCGCCGAAAGCGGTCGGCGGGACGCCGCGGCGCTCTCCGCCCACTCCTGCGCGGAGCTTTACAACCTGCATGAGCTGCAGGCCTCGGTGCAGGACAGCGGCAGCAACTACACCCGCTTCATCTGCATTTCCAAAAAGCTGGAGATCTATCCCGGCGCGGACAAGACCTCCATCATGGCGGTCACCGCCAACAAGCCCGGCGCGCTGTATAAGGTGCTCTCCCGTTTCTTCGCGCTGGGGATCAACCTCATCAAGCTGGAAAGCCGCCCCATCCCCGACCGGGATTTCGAGTGGATGTTCTATTTCGATCTGGACACGCAGGTCTATTCCGACCAGTTCGTGCGCCTCGTCTGCGAGCTGGACGGCCTGTGCGAGCGGTTTAAATATCTGGGAAGCTATTCCGAGATCATCTGACGGAGCGTGAATGATGGAAAAGAAATTCGGACTTCTGGGGCGAAAGCTCTCCCACAGCTTTTCCCCGCAGATCCACCGGCGGCTGGGGGATTACGAGTATCTTCTTTATGAGACGGAGCCGGAGAAGGTGGAGGAATTTGTCCGCTATGCGCCGCTGGACGGCTTCAACGTGACCATTCCCTACAAAGAGACGGTGATGCCCTTCTGCACGACGATCTCCGACGAGGCGAAAAAGATCGGCTCGGTCAATACGGTCGTGCGCCGTCACGGGCGCATCGAGGGCTACAACACCGATTATTTCGGCTTTACTTATCTTTTGAAAAACGCGGGGATCGACCCCGCCGGGAAAAAGGCGCTGGTGCTGGGCTCCGGCGGCGCGTCGAAAACCGCGCAGGCGGTGCTGCGGGATCTGGGCGCCTCTTGCGTCACGGTGATCGGGCGGAACCTGCCGGACAATTATGAAAATATCGATAAACACCGGGACGCGCACATCATCGTCAACGCCACGCCCGTGGGGATGTACCCGAACAACGGCGAACGGATCGTGAACCTTGCGGATTTTCCGATGCTTGAGGGCGTCGCGGATATGATCTACAACCCCGCCCGCACCGCGTTCCTGCTGGATGCGGAACGGCTCGGCGTCAAAAATACCAACGGCCTTGTGATGCTGGTGGCGCAGGCGAAAAAAGCGGCGGAGATCTTCTTTGAAACGGCCTTCGACGACGCGCTGATCCCGCGCATCACCGGCGAGATCGAGCGGGAAACGAAAAATATCGCCCTGATCGGCATGCCCGGCTGCGGCAAATCCAGCGTGGGGAAAACGATCGCCCGCATGACGGGAAGAGAGCTCGTCGAGACGGATGAAATGATCCCGGAGCGCGCCGGGAAAAGCATCGAGGATATTTTCCGCGAGGACGGGGAAGACGCTTTCCGTAAGATCGAAACCGCGTGCCTTGCCGACGCTTCAAAGAAAAGCGGCTGCGTGATCGCCACCGGCGGCGGCGTGGTAACGAGGCCCGAAAACCTCGATCTTCTCCGGCAGAACAGTGTAATCGTCTTCATCGACCGGGATTTTCACGAAATGTCCGTCGAGGGCCGCCCCCTGTCGCAGAAATACGGGGTTCAGGCGCTGGCGCGGGCGCGTCTGCCGCTGTATAACAGCTGGTGCGATCTCAGAATCGAAAGCGCCGGCGTGAAACCGACCGCCGTCGAGATCATCCGGCGGCTGGGACTTTCTTCGGAGGGAAAAAAATGAACAGAAAAATCGGGATCAATATCGACCGCGGGACGGTCTGGGGACACGGGGAACTGATGCGCGAGGTCGCCGCCGTCGGCTTCGACGGCGTTTTTACCTCGTCCGACCCGGAATTCGTCGCCGCCACGGCGGAATACTGCCGCAAATACGGCCTTGATTATACGTCCCTGCACGCGCCTTTCCGCGGCATCAACGCCATGTGGGAGAACGGCGAACAGGCTCAGGATATGCTCGCTCAGCTCTGTGCGAGCGCGGATCTTGCGGCGGAATACGGCGTCCCCGTGATCGTCGCGCATCTGAGCTCCGGCGACGACGCGCCGCACGTTACGGACGCGGGGCTTGAGAATTTTACCCGCCTCGTCGATCACGCGAAACAAAAAGGCGTCGCGGTCGCGTTTGAAAACCAGCGCAAGCTGGGCAACATCGCCGTGATCTTCGAGCTGTTCGAAAACGACCCGTCCGTCGGCTTCTGCTGGGACGTGGGGCACGAAAAGTGCTTCGCCTACGGCAGGGAGTATATGCCCCTGTTCGGCAAACGCTGCATCTATACGCACATTCACGACAACCATCAGGCGCACGGGGGCGACGAGCATCTTCTGCCCTTTGAGGGGACGATCGACTATAAAAATACCGCCCGCAGGATCGTGCAGGCGGGGTATGAAGGCCCTCTGACGCTGGAGATCGCCGAGCCGTCGACGCCGGGCGAACGGTACGCGGACCTGACCGCGCGGCAGTTCGCCGAGAAGGCATACGCGGCGGTCGATCAGATCAGAAATCTTTGCGAGGAGGCGGAAACGAAATGAAAATCCTGATTATCAACGGTCCGAACCTGAACTTTCTGGGCATCCGCGAGCCGGAAATTTACGGAAAACAGGACTTTGGCGCCCTGATAAAGCTCTGCGAAGAGACCTGCGATGCGCTCGGGATCGAATGCGAGACCTACCAGTCGAACCACGAGGGCGACATCGTGGACCGCATTCAGGCGGCATACGGGAATACGGACGGCATTCTGATCAATCCCGCCGCGTATACGCACACCAGCGTGGCGATTCCGGACGCGCTCAAGGCGGTGGGCATCCCCACCGTGGAGGTGCATCTTTCGGATATCAACGCCCGCGAGGAGTTCCGCC
>CACYHJ010000249.1 GCA_902774165.1 Oscillospiraceae bacterium | reverse complement strand
CGGTGCCGCGCGTGGTGGAACAGGGGGAATGACGGTGAAATCACTGACAGCGCGCACGCTGAAGCAGCATGGGGCCGCCCTTGCCGCAGGGGAGTATTCCGCAGAGGAGCTGACGCGGGCGTATCTCTTGGAAATTGAGAAAAAAGACGGCGAACTCGGCGCTTATCTCACGGTACTGCCGGAAAAAGCGCTGGAGACCGCCCGGCGGATCGACCGCAGACGCGCGGCGGGGGAGCCGCTGACGCCCCTTGCCGGGATCCCCTTTGCCCTCAAGGACAATCTGTGTACCCGGGGCGTCAGGACCACCTGCGGGTCGAAAATCCTTGAAAACTATATTCCGCCCTACACCGCGACCGCGGTCCGCCGTCTGGAAGACGCCGGCGCGGTCCTGCTCGGAAAATGCAATATGGACGAGTTCGGCATGGGCTCCACCACCGAGCATTCCGCGTTCTGCCCCACACGCAACCCGCTCTCGCCCGACCGCGTGCCCGGCGGCAGCTCCGGCGGCTGCGCGGCGGCGGTGGCTGCGGGGGAGGCAGCCTTTGCCCTCGGGTCCGATACCGGCGGCTCGGTGCGCCAGCCCGCCGCCTTCTGCGGGATCGTCGGGCTCAAGCCCACCTGGGGCGCGGTCTCCCGGTACGGGCTCACGGCGTTCGCCTCGTCCCTCGACCAGATCGGCCCGATGACCCGGACCGTGGAGGACAACGCCGCCGTGTTTGACGCCATCGCCGGTCCGGACGAAAAAGACGCGACCGCTCTGCCGGGAAATGCCGTCGCCGCCGCCGCGGAGATCGGGAAAGAGGTCCGCGGGCTGCGCGTCGGTATGATCCGCGAGCTGTTTTCTGCGCGGATCTCCCCGGAGGTCCGGGACGCGGCAATCAACGCGGCGAAGGCGTATGAGCGCATGGGCGCTTCGGTGGACGAGGTCTCGCTGCCCTCGCTGTCCTATGCCCTTGCGGCATACTATATCATTTCAAGCGCCGAGGCGTCCTCAAACCTTGCCCGGTTTGACGGTGTGCGTTACGGACGGCGTGCGGAACAGTATGACAATATCACGGAATTATACACAAAATCCCGCTCCGAAGGCTTCGGCGCGGAGGTCCGGCGGCGCATCATGCTGGGGACCTTCGTTCTGTCCTCCGGCTATTACGACGCGTATTATAAAAAGGCGCTGAGCGCCCGCGCGCTGATCTGTGCGGAATCTGACCGGGCGCTGCAATCCTTTGACGCGCTTCTCGCTCCCGCCGCGCCCACGGCGGCGGTTCCCTTTGGGTACGCGGCCTCGCCGGTGGAGATGTATCAGGGCGATCTCTGCACGGTGCCGGCGAATATCGCCGGCCTTCCGGCGCTTTCCTTGCCCTGCGGCGAGACGGCGGAGGGGCTGCCCGTGGGCATGCAGCTGATCGGTAAAGCCCGGTCGGAGCCGCTGCTTTACCGGATGGGCGCGGCGTTTGAATGCGAAAGGGGGCGCGCGGAATGAGCAATCTCAATGATTATGAGCCGGTGATCGGGCTGGAGGTGCATATTGAGCTGTCGACCCGCTCGAAGGTCTTCTGCGCCTGTCCCACGACGTTCGGCGCGCCGCCGAACACGCAGGTCTGCCCGGTCTGCATGGGGCTTCCGGGCGCGCTGCCCACCCTCAACCGCAAGGCGGTGGAATACGCGGTCCGCGCCGGCCTCGCCCTCCACTGTGAAATCGAGCGGTACTCGGCGTTTGACCGCAAAAACTATTTCTATCCCGACCTGCCGAAGGCCTATCAGATCACCCAGTTCGACCGCCCTCTGTGCAGGCGCGGCTGGCTGGAAATCGAGACGGACGCCGGCAAAAAGCGCGTCGGCATCACCCGCATCCACATCGAAGAGGACGCGGGAAAGCTGATCCATGACGGCGCGCGGGGCACGCTCATCGACTGCAACCGCTGCGGCGTGCCGCTGATCGAGATCGTGTCGGAGCCGGATCTGCGTTCCGCCGCCGAGACGCAGGCGTATCTGCGGGCGCTGCGGGCGGCGATTCTGTATACCGGCGTTTCCGACTGCCGGATGAACGAAGGGTCCATGCGCTGCGACGTGAATCTCTCCGTGCGCAGAAAAGGGGAGACGGGTCTGGGCGAGCGCACGGAGATGAAAAATCTCAACTCCTTCCGGTTCGCGGCAAAGGCCGTCGACTATGAGTTCCGCCGGCAGGTCGAGACGCTGGAATCCGGAGGTGAAATCCGCCGGCAGACCCGCCGTTTCGATCCCGCGACGGGAAAAACCTATCCCATGCGCGAGAAGGAGGACGCGGAGGATTACCGGTATTTCCCGGAGCCGGACCTGCCGCCGGTGATTCTGCGGGAGGAGGAGATCGAGGCGATCCGCGCCTCGCTGCCGGAGGGCCCCGCCGCGCGGAAAGCCCGCCTTGCGGCGCGGTTCTCCCTGCCGGAGCGGGACGCGGCGCTGATCGCGGGCGACAAAGCGGCGGCGGACTGGTATGAGGCGGCGGCGGAAAAAACGGCGTACCAGCGCCTCGCCGCGAATCTTCTGATCGGCGAGCTGTTCCGTCTGAGCCCCTCCGAGGAGTTTTCGTGCCCCGTCCCGCCGGAGGCCATGGCGGCGCTGTGCGATTTGCTTGGGGCGGGCGAGATCAACAGCCCCACCGCGAAAAAGCTGCTGGGACGGATGGTCCGGGACGGGATCGACCCGGTGAAAACCGTCCGGGAGGAAAACCTTGCGCAGATCCGCGATCAGGCGGCGCTGGAACGGGAAATCCGCCGGGCCGCGGCGGAGCGCCCGAAATGCGTTTCGGATTTTAAAAACGGCAAAACCGCCGCCGCGAAAACGATCGTCGGCGCGGTGATGAAAAACACCGGCGGCAGGGCGGACTCCGCAATTCTGGCGGAACTGACGGAACGGATCCTCCGTTCGCCTGAAATAATATAAATATTCAGTTTTGTTAAGATTTTTTAATTAAAATAAGGCGTCCCGGTATTGCAAATCAAAAAGAAAAGTGGTATGATAGCTATAACTGTATTTATAAACGTATACGTTTTTCATATAAAGAGGGGAAGTTTCTATGGCTGAACAACTCGGCAGAGGCAGTTCTGCAAAACCGACCGGCGAACAGCCGCCGCAGCGCGGCGCGGTGCGTCCCGCGTCGTCAAGGCAGAGCAGCCCGACCGGAACAAAAACAACCGCAGCCGGCGCGGCGCGTCCGTCCTCTTCGCAGGCGCGTCCGTCCTCCGCACAGGCGGGGGCGGCCCGGTCCGGCGGCAGACGGCGCAAAAAGAAAAAAAAGGAGCACAAGGTCCTCCGGTGGTTTTTCGCGATTATCTTCAGCGGGATCCTCTTCGGCGTGCTGACCGGCGGCATCATCGGCGCTTATGTCCTGCAATACGTGGAGGGCGCCGTCAACGGCGACGTGATCATCGACCTTGACGCCCAGACCGACCGCCAGAGCAAGACCTCCGTGATCTACGCCTACGATAACGACGGCAACCTGCACGAGCTGGAAAAGCTCCACGGCGTGGAAAACCGGATCTGGGTCTCGCTGGATCAGATCCCGGAAAATCTGCAGAACGCATACATCGCGCTGGAGGATTTCCGGTTCCGTGAGCATCACGGCGTGGACTGGCAGCGCACCATCGGCGGCGTGATCAAGTCCCGGTTCAAACAGGGCGGCTCCACCATCACCCAGCAGCTGATCAAAAACCTGACCCAGCAGAACGACCGGACCTTCAGCCGCAAGTTCTACGAAATCATTCAGGCGCTCAATATCGAGAAATACAACAGCAAGGACAAGATCCTTGAGGCGTATCTCAACACTCTCTATCTTGACGGCGGCTGCTACGGCGTCGAGACCGCGGCAAACTATTATTTCGGCAAGCACGTGCAGGATCTCAACCTGACCGAGTGCGCCTGCATCGCCGCCATCACGAAGGCGCCCAGAACCTATAACCCGATCCTGAACTTTGAAGACAACAAGAGCCGCCGCAACTATTGCCTTGAATGTATGCATGAGCACGGCTATATCTCCGAGGAGGAGATGAACGAGGCGAAAAACGTCGAGCTTGTCTTCAACGTCGGGGAAAACAAAATCAGCGTCACCTCGCTGAACGCGGTACCGGACGAAGAGCCGGAGGACGACGGCGAGTTCCAGAGCTATTATTCCGACTACGTCATCGAGGACGTCATCGACGGTCTGATGAGCAAATACGGCTACACCCGCTCCATTGCCCAGAAAATGGTCACCCAGGGCGGCCTTGAGATTTATTCCGCGGTGGATATGGAGATCCAGGAAATTCTGGAGGACGTCTACGTCAACCGCAAGAGCTTCCCGTCGGACCAGGCGGTTCAGTCCGCCATGACTATTATGGACTATTCCGGACGCATCGTCGCGATGGTGGGCGGCGCCGGCGAAAAGACCGGCAACCGCGAAGCCGCTCTCCGTCTACGCCCCGGCGATCAACGAGAATCTGATCACCTGGTCCTCCATGGTGCAGAACTACGGCTTTATGGTGGACGGCAAGCTGTGGCCCCACAACTACGGCGGCGACCCCGGTTCCCCGGGCTCCTACGTGACGGTGCAGCAGGCGCTGGTGCCCTCTTACAACACCGTCCCCGCCCAGATCCTCAGAAAGCTCTCCATTGAAACCTCTGTCGATTACCTTGAAAACGTTTTCCACTTTTCTCATCTGGACGACAGGGATCATTCCTATTCTCCCCTTGCCACCGGCGGTATGACCTACGGCACCACCACCCTGGAGATGGCTGCCGCCTACGCCACCTTCGGCAATCACGGCAGATATTACAAGCCTTACAGCTATTATAAAGTCCTCAACGCCAAGGGCGAGGTCGTGCTGGATCACGATCCCGAGGATTATGAGCAGGCGCTGGATCCCGGTACCGCGGACGTGATGAACAAGCTGCTTCAGACGGTCGTCACCTCCTCCAACGGTACCGCCCGCAAATTCCCGATCACCGGGCAGGTCCTCTTCGCCAAGACCGGTACCACCACCAACAACAACGACAGCTGGTTCTGCGGCGGCACGCCTTACTACGTCGGCTCCGTCTGGTTCGGTTACAGAGACTCCAACCGGGAGCTGAAAAACATCGCCGGCAACTCGCCGTCCGGTAAGGTCTTCCAGACGGTTTTCAACCGGATCCATGAAAATCTGTCGAGAAAAGAGTTTGAGGTGAGCGACGACTGCGTTCAGATCGCGTACTGCACCGGCACCGGCAAACGCGCCTCGTCCTCCTGCGGGAAGGCGATGGGATGGTACAAGGCCGATAATATCCCGCCTTACTGCAACGGCAGAGACGCTGTGATCGGCGATCCGCGCGCAACGGGCCCGGCGAGAACGACCGCCCCGACCACCCGCAGCGGCGGGGAAGAAGCACCGCAGACGACGAAACGCGACGCGCAGCAAACCACAAAACCGACA
>CACYHJ010000248.1 GCA_902774165.1 Oscillospiraceae bacterium | reverse complement strand
ATATAATTATTTTGTGAATTTTATCTATTCAATATAAAATTTATTCCGGCAAAACAATTTCTCTTTCTTCTGCGATGTCCTCCCGCAGCCGAAGCGCGATTCTGACGCCGCCGTCATCCCGGTGATATTCCGCGGCAACCAGCCGGGCGTTTTTCAGCGCGTCCCGATAACGGTCATAGGCGTCCGCGCAGGCAAGAAGAACTTGCCTGCCGCCCGAAAGCCCGGTTGCAGGCGCAAGCTCATACCCGGTCTCGCATATCACCCCGAGCGGAAGTGTGAAATCCCTGCCGCACAGGTCCCTCTCAGACGAAGAAGCGCAGGTTTTCCGAAGCGGAAACGCCAGGGGGATCCGGAAGCCGAACACATACAGAGACACCCGGCGCTTTACCGCGGACAGACAGGACCGATCCGCATTGTCGCCGTCTGCGAATACGACAGCGTTGGTCAGCGCCAAACACCGGCCTGCCGCATGAACCGTGTATCCGGTTCCGTCGGTTTTTTCATATAGACCGGAGATCAGCAGCTGCCCGGCGGTCACGGTATCGAGGTTCTTCACCTGAACCTTCCCCCGCAGCGTGTCGATCATTTCGATCTGTCCGTCCTTCGCGGCGACCACGTCGTAAGCACCGGACTCATCAAACACCTTGACGCCGGTCTTTTTCTCACGGATCACGATCTCCACGTTGGCGCCCCGGAAATTCACCGAGCACCAATGGATGGCGGGGAATTTAGCCGCGATCGCCCTGCGGACGCAGACCGGATCCACCGAACGGCGCGGAACCGCCCGGGTAAGCCCGGCCTCCCGTGCGGCGGCAAGGATCTGCGAGGAAGTGACGGTCCTGTTTCCGCTGACCTCGACGCTCCAGACCGCGGACCCGGCGTATAAGGTAAAAAATCCGGCAAGCACAAGACCGGCCGCCAGCCCGCGGCGCAGCCGGTTGCGCCGCAGAAGGAACGGCAGACCGGTTTTTTTCACCACGTGCAGACGAACCCCGGCTCTTTTTGCCGCAGACCTCGCTTTTTTGTACGCTTTGAGGCCGGTATCCGCCAGCAGGACTTCCCCCTCCCGCCGCACGTTCCACAGGGGGATTCCCATTGACCAGCAAAGATTCACAAAGCGGTCCGAAAACCCTTCCCGCGCCTCAAAGCGTACGGTTCCGAGCAGCATTCTGAAAATCCTGATAAAACTCATAATTTACCCCTCCGCGTCAAAGATCAGCGCGGAAAACCGCCCGCTGATCACCGTTTCGCTCTCCCCCATGGACACGATCTCAAGGCCGGATCCGCGCACCGTCACCGGAAGCCCGCCGACGGCCAGCGTAATGCGGTCCTGCGCGTATTCGCATACCCCCGCGCAGCCGGAGAAAGCGGCGCTGCGGTTGCCGTCCAGCGTAATGGCGGGATAACAGATCAGACTTCCGCCGGAAAAATCAAGCCCGGAAAATCGTCTGCGTTCTTTCTTTTTCATAACAACACCCGAAAATATATATGACGTGGGAAGCATATATTATTCCCGACAGGGGTGATCATATGAAATTCGGGGGACGGATCCGGGAACAACGGCGCAGCCGGATCTCTTTATTCGACGGAAACCGTTGCGGCTCTGCCTCCGCCGTTTTGGGTATTGTTTTGCTTACGGTGTTTTCCGACGGGGCGTCGGAAGGCGTGCGCGGAGCGCTGCGGGTCTGCCTTGACACGCTGATCCCATCGCTTTTGCCCTCCATGCTGCTTTCCTCCTATCTTGCGGGGAACCTGCCGGAGGCCGGCCGAAGACGCGGGGTCTTTAACGCTGCGGGAAGATTGCTCTCCCTCCCGCCGGGAATCGGCAGAGCGCTTCTGCCCGCTCTGCTCGGCGGATACCCGGTGGGGCCGCGGATTCTTGCCGGAGCCTGCGGCGACGCCTCGCTCCCCCGCCGGCAGCGGGAACGCGCGTTCGGGCTCTGCTTTTTCCCTGCGCCTGCCTTTACGCTGATTGCCGTCGGCAGGACGATGTTCGGCAGCATGGCGGTCGGATTCGGTATTTACGGAGCGGTCCTGCTGTCCGCCCTCTTCTGCGCAGCGCTTTTCTCCCTGCCGGGACAACCGGTTTCCGAACCGCTCAAAAGCCGGGCGGAGAACGGAAGAATAACGCTGCCGGAAGCGGCCCGCAGCGCCGCATCCGGTATGCTGGGCGTTTGCCTGTGGACCTGTATTTTCGGCGCTGTTTCCGGCGCGCTGAACGCCGCGATCCGAAGGGAAATCCCGATGCTCGCGCTGTTCGGCGAGGTCGCCGCCGGCTGCGTCAAGGCCGCGTCGCAAGGCCGGCCTTCCCTATGCGCCGCAATCTGCGCCTTCGGCGGGCTGTGCGTCCATTTACAGATTCTGCCGTACTTAAAAGCCGCCGGATGCGGGTATTTGCGGTTTTTCGGGTACCGTACGATTCATGCCGGCGCGGCTTATCTTGCCGCACGGTTCCTTTTTATGCTGCGTCCGCTATCCGCGCCGACGCTCGCAGCGATTCCGGACGTGACAAAACCCGCCCTGACCTCACCGGTCGGAGCGGGAATTCTGCTGGCATTATGCGTACTGTTGGTGACAGACGGAAATTTTGAAAGGTATCGAAACAGATATAACAACGGTCGACCGGCGCGCGAAGAACCGTAAGAATCCCGGAGTGCGATCATAACAGCCCTTTCTGCAACAGGTCCGGAACTCCGACGCGCAAAGCGTCGTCATTTCTTTTTGTCGAGCATCCAATCGGGGACGGCTTTCGCTTCCTCATACATCAACTTATAGCTCTCATGCCGGCTTTGACAGATCTCTCCGTCCGCCACGGCGCGCAGGACCTCGCAGCCCTTCTCCGCCGTGTGGGAGCACCCCGTAAAGCGGCACCGGTCCCGGTAAGGCGCAAAATCGGAGAAGCATTCCGCCAGCTCCGTCCTGCGGATAAAACCGCTTCCATCCAGATCGAGGGAAGAAAAACCGGGGGTATCGGCGATATAGCCGTTCCCGACGCGAAACAGCTCCACCGCCCGGGTGGTATGCCTGCCGCGCCCGAGTTTTTTGCTCACGTCGCCGGTCTCAAGCTGCAGCTCCGGGAACAAAACGTTCATCAGCGTGGATTTTCCCGCGCCGGAATTGCCGGTCAACGCGCTGACGCCGCCGTCGAAAACGTCGGCAAACGCGTCGAGACCCTCCCCGGTCACCGCGGAATATACGAAGGACCGGAACCCGGCCTTCCGGTAGATCTCCGCGAAGCGGGACACGTCCGCAAGATCGCATTTTGAAAACGCCACGACCGGCTCAATGCCGTTCTTTTCACAGGCTGCCGTCAGGCGGTCGATGATCAGCGTTCCGGGAGCGGGTGACACCGCGCCGGATATGATCACAAGCCGGTCGATATTCGCCACCGGCGGGCGGTTGAGGGCGTTTTTCCGCTCGAAGATCTTCGATACGGCGCTTCCCGTGCCGTCAACCGTAACCTCCACCCGGTCACCCACCAGCGGCTTGACGCCGTCCTTGCGAAAGATCCCACGGGCTTTGCAGGCGATCACGCCCGCCGGCGTTTCCACCGAGTAAAGCCCGCCGACGCCTTTGATGATAATGCCTTCCAACCGTTCCATCAATTCTGCTCATCATCCCGATCGTCCACATCCGACACCACCGGTTCGGAAGGCTCGGTCGTCGTGGTTGCGGGCGAGGTCGTGGACGCCTGCTGCGGGGATTTCGCCACCACCAGAGTAATCTCGCTGTCCGCGGACGCGGATTCGGAAGCGTCGGGGTCCTGGGAAATCACCATGCCCGGCGTTTTTTCTGAGGTTTCCTTCTCTACCACGGTGATATTCTTGAAGCCGGCTTTATCCAGCATGCTGCGGGCGTCGGAGAGCTTGATCCCCGTGACGTCCGGGAGTTCGATCTTCGCGCTGTAACCGGAAAGGTTATCCTGCTTGATCGTGTAGGTCGGTTCCTCCGGATCGAAATTCACAGAGCCGGAATACAGAAGATAATCGCCGATATAAACGTTGAAGGTATTATTGCTTCCCTCGCCGGAAAGCCGGATCCCGACGACGGAGCCGTCCAGGGTCTCAGTCGACTCGTTTGTCAGCGTGCCGTTGAGCCGGACGCGGATCTTTGCGCAATCCGGTGCTTCTGCACCGCACGCTGCGAAGGGAAGACCGGCGTGGAGATGGAAGCGCTGACAGGGGTCTCCGTCGCGCTTCTGACCGTTTACGACATGTGCAAGGCAATCGATAAACGAATGGAGATCACGGACGTGCATCTGTGTGAAAAGCACGGAGGCAAAAGCGGGGATTTCTATTTTGAGGGATCCCATGATTGACAGGCTTGGAAGGACAATCGAATACCTGCGCGTATCTATCACGGACCGCTGCAATCTGAGATGCGCATACTGCATGCCGAGCATGCCGGACGGGTTCTGCCCCGTATCGCACGACGATGTGCTGCGGTATGAGGAGATCGAAAGAATCATCCGCTGCATGGCTCCGCTCGGGATCCGC
>CACYHJ010000247.1 GCA_902774165.1 Oscillospiraceae bacterium | reverse complement strand
CGGCGGCGGCGTTACAAAAAAAGGAGCGATACGATGAAACGGTATTATTATCCTGTACATGTGTATCTGAACCGGAGACGGAAAAAAACGCACAACAACGGCCCTTATCAGGGCACGGCGTTCGCCGTGCCGCGCACGGGCTGCCCGGAGGTGAACGTGCGGCTTTACCGGCCCGAGGGCGACCGCGCCGGGACGCTGCCCGTGCTGTTCAACATCCACGGCGGCGGCTGGCTGTTCGGCGACGCCGAGGCGGTGGACCTGCAGTCGCAGTATCTTGCGAACCACCTGGGCTGCCTCGTGGTGAATATCGACTACCGGCTTCTGGACGCAGAGCCCTTCCCCTATCAGCAGTCGGAAATTGCCGACACGGTCTGCTGGTTCCGCGCCAACGCGGCGAGGTTCGGCATTGACCCGGACCGGACGGCGATTGCGGGCTATTCCGCGGGCGGACATATCGCCGCCGGGGCGGCGATGCTGCTGCGGGACCGGGGCGTATCGCTGCGCGCGCAGATTCTCGGGTATCCGTTCCTGAATTTTATCGGCTTTGACTGCGCCGCCTATATCGGGGCGCACGGCACGGCGCGCCGGATCTTCAACCGGTTCGCCCGGACCGTCCTCTTTGAGAAAATGCCGCCGGAAGCGCCGCTGCTCTCCCCCGGCAATGCGGATCCCGCCGCGCTGCGGGGCCTTGCGCCCGCGGTGATCATCCCCTGCGGGAAGAACGACCCTCTGCTGCCCCAGGCCGCCGCCTACGCCGAACGGCTGCGCGAGGCGGGCGTGAAAACCGTTTACCGGGAGTATAAGGATGCCGAGCACGGCTTTCTGGAGCATAACTTCCCGGACGACCCCGCCGCGTTTGAAAAGGAAAGCGAGCAGGACCGCCTGATGCGCGACGCAGTGGAGTTCATCCGCGGGCTGGATCTGTTTGCGGTCTGATCCTCCGCCGGGATAAAGCACGGGGAAAGCGCAAACGAACGGAAACCCGCACCGGCGCGCCGCCGAAAAAAACGAAATAACGCAGTATCAGCCGGGGCGGGCCTGCCGTCCCGGCTTTTTTCATCACAGCCGTTAACAACTGCTATATATTGTATTTTTTTCTGTTATTTTTTTGGAGCTATTGACAAATCAAATAAATATGATAGAATATCTATTGTTAATATGATTCCACACGGGCGCAAAGTGTTCGCGCCAAGGATCAGTCAGAAATCATCATTGACGGGAGCGCGGATATGGCGGGCAGAAAAGGCATGGCGGGCAGAAAAAAGGACCCCGCCCGGACGGAAGCGACTCGCAGGGAGCTGCTTGAGGCGAGTTACGCCCTGTTCACGCAAAAGAATATCGAATCCGTTTCCATGGCCGAGGCCGCGCAGGCCGCCGGGTACGGCGTCGCGACCATGTACCGTTATTTTAAAACAAAACCCGAGCTTGTCGTCGCCGTCGCCGTATGGAAAACGGCGCAGGAGTGGGAAGACAACCGCCGGGACGGCCCGGACGCGGATTTCAGCGATCAGACCGCGGCGGAGGTCCTCGCGTATTTTTTCGACTTCTTTATTGAGTTGTATGCGAAGCACAGGGACCTGCTCCGGTTCAACCAGCTGTTCAATATTTACGTCCGGTCGGAGAAGCTCGGCGAGGAGACGATCGAGCCGTTTGAAGTATTGGTCCGCACCCTTGCAGCCCGGTTTCATATCATTTATGAAAAAGCCTTGCGGGACCGCACCGTCCGTACGGACGTGCCGGAGGACGAGATGTTCGGCACCGCGCTGCACCTGATGCTGGCGGCGGTGACGCGCTACGCGGTGGGCCTTGTGTATCAGCCGAAGGACGAAGCGGCCGCGCTGAGGGAGCTGGAAACGCTGAAAAACGCGCTGCTGCGGGAATATACTTTATAAAATAATTAAAAACAGAATACGGGAACCGGGCCGGACCCGGATCCCGCGTTCCGATAAAATAAGGAGGAAATACCCATGCAAAAAAAACGTTCATCCACTCTGCGCCGCACGCTGGCGGTGCTGCTGAGCGTCGTAATGGCGCTGGGCATGACGATCCCGGCGTTCGCTCTGCGCGGCGGCTATGATGCGGCGTCGCCCTACGTCGACGACCTGGGCAGAGACGCGGTCAATATGCCCGTCACAGGCCGGCAGGAGCTGGACCTGACCGATAAGAGCTCCGGCTATACCTTCAAGGTCTACGACGACGGCGGCAGGACCGCAGACTGCAGCTACGCCAAGAAGGACGGCTGGCTGCTGATCGAGGCCCCCGAGGGCTTTGTGATCCAGTTCGCCGGCTGGGTCAACATCTCTTATTACAGTGATTATCTGACCGTATATGACGGTGATAACGAAAACGCGGATTCCTGGACGCTGGAAAACGTCATTTCCTACCGTCCTCGCGAATTCGGCTGCCTTGTGACCGCCGGCAACGCCATGCTGCTGCATTTCACCGGCCCGGAACTCTATACGAGCCCCGGCTTTGAGCTTTCCGTCACCCTTGTAAGCGAGAGCGCAACGTTCGGGATCACCTATGCGGATGCCCCGCACGGCCGGGTTTACGGTACCGAACGCGCCCAGGCAGGCGCGCAGGCCATGATCGTTGCCAAGCCCGATCCCGGTTACGTCCTGAAAAGCATCAGCGTAAAAGACGCCAACGGCGACGACATGCTGCCGCTGTATCCCTCCGGCTGCATCCGCGACGATCTGGATTCGGTCATCTATTCCGATGACGGTCTGGTATGCTGGAACGCCGCTCCCTTATGGTACATAGGGGGCAACCGGGCTACGTTTACGATGCCCGCCTCCGCCGTGACGGTGGAATATGAGATGGCGCCCATCTCCGAAGGGCTTTCCATCAACATGCCCATCGAGGGCTGGGGCGTGATCGATATCCCCGAAGAGGTCCAGACCTTCAAGCTCTATGACGACGGCGGCCCCGACGGCGAATTTTCGCGGTATAACGGCGTCATGGCCACACTGGTGGCGCCGGAGGGCTACCGTCTCCGCGTGGAGGGCTCTGCCGAACCGCAGGCGGATCGGGAGGACTGCAGTCTGACGCTGACCGACGGCGCGACCTTTTACGATCCGACGCTGGCAGAGGTCACCGGTGTCAGCGAGAGTCATGAATTCGGCCCGGTGGAATCCAGCGGCGAACATCTGTTCCTCTATTTCTCCTCCGGGTGGAATGAGGACCATTACGCGGGCTTCGACGTCACCGTCACACTGATCCCGGACGATACTTACGCGGGTCCCGTCTGGACATGGGCGGCGGACTATTCCTCCGCCACCGCAACCTTCTCCTGCAACGAAAAGACCGTCGCGATTCGGCGGCGAGACCTATAAGACGGCGACCGAGGACATGACGATCCCCGGCACCGCCACCGGCCACAGCTACGGGCTGACAGACTGGAGCTGGGCGGAGGATTATTCCTCTGCGATGGCGACCTTCACTTGTGAAATGGAAGATGACAGCTTCACCATGATCGACAGCGAACCCGTAAAAGAGATCGTTGACGAGGCGGGCTGTCTGACCGACGCGAATGTGACCTATACGGCGACCGTAGCCTATGACGGCAAAGAATACTCGACCGTCTCTGAGGTCGTCCCCGACGCGGGCACCGCGACCGGCCACAGCTATGACGCGCCCGAATGGGATTGGCGGCAGACGGAGGTCGCGCCCGGCAGATTTGATCGCTCGGTGATTCTCTCGCTGTACTGTCCGGTATGCCATAACAGCTACGTGTATACCAACCGCAGCGAGCATCCCGCCGTCACCCTGACCGTCAACTCGCAGACCGCGCCGACCCATACCGAGACCGGTGAGGCGGTATGCACCGCGACAGCCGTGATCGACGGAACGACCTACACAGAGAATCACACCTTCGTCCTTCCCGCCGCGGGGCACGACTATCAGGGTCCCGTCTGGGAATGGGCGGATGATTACAGCAGCGTCACCGCGAGATTCTCCTGCACCTGCGGCGACAAGCAAGCCGTGACCTGCAACAAGACGACGATCAGCGTCACCAGTGAGGCGACCGCGACCACGGATAAGGTCATCAGATACAACGGATCCGTGACGTTCAACGGGAAGAAATACACCGTTTCCACGGACGACATCACCCTTCCCGGCACCGCCACCGGCGAGCCGGAGCCCGAGACGCCGGAAAACCTCTGCAAATACTGCGGCCAGGATCACGGCACTTCCTTCGGGGGCAGAATCGTCGCGTTCTTCCACTCCATCCTCTACTTCTTCGCACACCTGTTCGGCAAAAAATAAATAAACAATAAAAATCCTCCGGCGTGAATCATTCACACCGGAGGGTATTTTTTTGTTTGGATATGTTCCGTTCTGACGTCCGGTCAATCCAGCAATTGCATTACGACGGCGGGGATCCCGTTCCCGCAGTCCTCCGGCGCGCCGATCCGGCGCATCAGATCGCCGGGGACCGTCAGACGGCTGCCGGAAAGCCGGACAAGCGCCGTCACGTTTTCGGCGGTATCGCAAAGCAGGTTCTGCGCGTAAACGCGGCGGCTTTCCACCGGCTCGTCAAAATCAACGGTCAGGGACGTGAAGCTTCCGAAGATCCCGACGGGTTTTTCCGACGACGCTCCCCGGACCCGTATTTCGGCAAGGGGCGTCTGATCCAGGCCGTCGGGGAACGTGCGGGGGGTCACGGCGACGCAGAGCGCGCCGGTATCGGGATGGACAGAGCAAAGCACGTACGGCTTTTCCCCTTCGGCGGCAACCTCCGGCAGAGGCATATTGCGGGCGACGGCCGCCGGCGCCGTTACGAAGTAGTCCCCCTCCGGTACGTCCGGCCACAGACCGGGCGCGCGGTCCGGGCAGCGCCAGACGTCCCTGAGCCGTTCATCGGATATCCGAAGATCTCCCCTGCCGGCGGCAAAGGGCGGCGCGATCCGCTGCCAGCGCAGCGCAGCGGCAGTCTCGCAGACCGGGCGGGGCGGGAGCGGGAGATATTTTCGTTTCTCTTCAAGCGCGTGCCGCATCACGCCGACGGCGCACCCGAGCGCCGCGCCGATGAGCGCCGTATCCTCAATATTCAGGACCGCGTCCGCGTTACAGGCATGCGCCGCGTTCAGGCAGATCGCCGCCCGGTCGACGGTGGAGGCATATCTCAGCTCGTGGCACACGTCGTAGGTGCGCAGATAATCGCTGACGGGCAGCGTTTTTTCAAGATAGGCCTGCGTCGCCGCCGGCACCGCAGGGCCTGTCGTTTCCGATTCAAACAACGGCCGGCCGGCAAAGCCGTGCTCAATGCAAAGTTCCGGCGCATATTTCCGCATGCAGGCCGTCATCATCGCGCAGTAGTCCGCATCCCCCTGATGGGCGCCCCAATCGGCTTTCAGGTATAAAACGCCGCCGTCACGGCACCATTTTGCCCGTTCCTCCCAGTAAAGACGCTCTTGCTCCGGCGTGCGCGAAATCTCTTCGCCGTTGACCAGAGACGGCGACTGGGTGGGGACCCAGAGCCCCAGCCCGCGATAGCCCAACGCCCGGATCCGGTCGGACAGGGCGCTGAGCCGTTCTGCCGGGGACAGCCCGGCGAGTGAGGGAAAGCGTTCGGGGTCGGCCTCCAGCGAGCCGAAAATCCGTCTGTCCTTTGCGCCGTAGGGCACGTCCCAGCCGTCGTCCAGCACGACGATCAGGTCCTCCCGGAGCCCTTCAAAGCCGTTCAGCAGTCCGTTTTCGCCAAACAGGAAATCCTCGTTCATGGCGTCGCGGGCGGAAAGCCACGAAGGACGGTCCTTCCACGTATACATATGGTCGCATTGCGAATCCCAGGTGCAGAAATAATTTCCGGTGACTTGCGGTATTGCAGGAATCAGATTCATAAGGCGCGTATCCTCCCGTTCTGTTACAAAATATTCTGTTTTCTCCGGTTTTCGCGGAGGCTTCCGTTTCCAGTATACCAGAATCCGCGAAACGATTCAAGAATAGAATTCCGTTTGACGTTTTGAATACAAAAAATCCGTCCGTCGTTTTGCAGAAAGGCTTGTAAATACGGCTGCGATATAGTAAAATATTAGAAAAAAGCAAATTGCAACGAAGAAAGGGGCGTCGTGAATGGAAAACAACGTCGAAAACGAGATTTTGCTGTACGACCCGATTTTTGCGAAAAAACCGCCCGAGGGGTGGGAGGACAGCGAGAAGGGCGGATTTTTCGGAAAGGCCGCGACGAAAAAAGGGCTGTTTATCCTGTTCCTCGTGCTGGCGATCGGCTTTTCGCTGCTTTTGAGCTTCCGGTCGCTGAATAAGAAAAAATTCAGCTACGACGATCACGGCGGAGGATACCGTCTGAGCGAATTCAACGGCACAGACGCCGACAATATCCTGCGCGTTGATTTCGTGATCGGCGAGGACGGGAAGGCGGACCCGGAAAAGCCGGTGACCGCCGTGCGCAATTACGCGGTCTGCTGCAACGAGACGCTGGATTTTATCTTTATCGGCCGGAGCGTCACGGATCTTGAATACAACTGCTTTTATTACTGCACGAATCTGAAGGCGGTTTTCGTGGACGAAGAAAACCCTGTCTATACCGCCGTCGACGGCGTTCTTTACCGCAGGGACATGACGGAGATCATTCTGCATCCCATCAAAAACAGCGAATACCGCGCCGCGCTTGCGCTGGGTCTGACCGCTCCCGCGGATGACGCGTCCTGCGGCGCGTTCCTGAAAGAAATGGACAGGCTGTTCCCCGAGGACGCGGAAAACATGCCGGAGGAAGCTCAGAAAGCCATGGCGGAGACCGGAGGGGTCTATTCCATTCCCGGAACGGTCGCCGAAGTCGCGCCCTTCTGCTTCAGCTACTGCGACAAGCTGACGAGGATCGATCTCCCCGAGGGGCTGAAAAGCGTCGGTCAGATGGGCTTTTTCAAATGCGCGTCGCTGGAGAGCATCCGTCTTCCGGACGGGCTTGAGAGCATCGGCGCGGACGGCCTTTCTTACTGCGGAAAGCTGGATTACATCTTCGTGCCCGCGTCGGTGAAAACGATCGGTCATCACGCGTTTTACGGCTGCCTCGGCGTGAAGGAGATCGACCTTGCCGCGATTGACGAAAGTATGGTCGAGACCGGCGAGGAATGGCTGCCGAAACAGAGCGAGCGGTCCATAAAAAACGTTCCCGCCGTTTACGGCGCAGAAAGGAGGGACGGCTGACATGTCAAAAATCAGCGGTTTTTTCGCGGACGTAAAAGAACACTGGTCCGTCCCCGACACGGCAAAGGGCAGATACGTTCCCTATAAGGAATACGGCACGATCTTTGTCGGCGTGGCCATGAACTACGGTGTGCAGGCGCCGCTGAAGTATTTCTCCTTCGCCGCGTCCTGCTACCTGATCATGTATCATTACAACCTGCCGTATCTGGCGTTTTCGATCATTGCGCTGATCGGTCTGCCGTTTTCCTATCTGTGGAGCATCCTGGGATGGGTGGTCAATGACAATCTCGGAATCCTCGAAAAGAAGACAGAGCGGAAATATCTGATCACCTACGGTTCACTCGCAGCGGCGGGGCTTCTTCTGATGGTGTTCGACGTTTCAAAATGGGCGCCCGCGTTCCTCGTTTCGGCGCTGGACGGCCTTTCCGGCGTCAACGCCATGAGCTTTTTCAAGATCATCGGCGTTCAGCTGTTCGTCAACGCCTACGGCGGCGGGCGGACCATTCTGTGGCGGAAAAAGCTCGTTCCGAAGTTCGGCAGATACAAATACTCCCTCTTCGCGAACTACGCGCAGAAGTGCATCGTGATCATTCTCATCGGCTGGCTTCCCATCGCGAAGCTCCCGGACGGGAATCAGCGTCTGTGGCTGGCGTATCTGCTGTTCAGCC
>CACYHJ010000246.1 GCA_902774165.1 Oscillospiraceae bacterium | reverse complement strand
GGTATGAACGAATGGGAAAATATGGACGACGCGTACCATCTGGAGATCGTCTGGGATTGGCAGCCTGCAGAGAATTTCGACGTCGGGCACGACGTCCGGAGCGGCGGCTATTATCAGAGCTGTCAGTCCGAGCCGTCTGTGCGTACACAGGGCTCCGTGCCGGGACTGTACGATGCGTATGAATTCGTTGCGGAGTGGGAATTCAAGGCGGAAAAAAAGTATCTTCTTGCGATCCCCGAAAACTTTTCGGGATATCCGCTTTTCAGCCGCGCGGTGTGGTTCGACCTTGCGGCGGATGAAATCCCCCGTCTCAAGCTCTCGGAGGACCCGGAGCAGTATTGCTATATCGATATTATGATCCGCTGAGCGCCGATCGCAGCCGGTCGTTCTTCCGAAGGGGCTGCGCGAGGTCCGGCAGAAGCGACAGAATGATAATTAAAGAGGTGAATACAATACCCTTGACGAAAAAGGAATACGTCGAAAAAGCCGTCTCGGGCATAAAGAATAAAACCGTCCGCAGGGAGGTCTCGGAGGAGCTGGACGCGCATATCGACGAGCTGATCGAATTATGGCGCCGACGGGGCTTTGACGAAGCGGAGGCGGAGGAAAAAGCCGTCGAAGAAATGGGCGCGCCGGAAAAGACCTCCGAGGATCTGGGCAGGGTGTATTCCCGCGGCGCGGCGGTCTCTGCGGTGATCTGGTTCGCGCTGACGCTTCTGTTTGCCGCCGTCCTGTTGATTTTCGGCAGAGTGACGACATTGCTTATTGTTTATTCGCTGAAAAATTTTTTCCCCGATATGGCAGGCTGGGAGCTTGCGTTCCTCGCGCCGTCGACGCTGACGCTGGCGGTCGGCGTCAAAAGGAAAAATCCTTTTCTCTGCGCTGCTTCGGCAGCGTCGGCTCTTGTTTTTATCGGCTTTTACGGCTTCGCAAGCTATCTGGATGGCGCGTTTCCCGGCTCTCCCGCCGTTCTGACCGCCGCGATCATGCTCACCGGAAGATGGCGGGAGCTTCCCGCGGCGGCGAACGCGGTGATTTCGGTGAATTCGCCTGCGCTTTGCGCAATTTCGGTCGTTTTGTATTTGTGCGCGGTCGCCGTTCCCGTTGTTTTTGCCGTTTTTTACGCGGTGAAAAAGGGAAAATACAGCCGCGGACAATTGCGGATCAATAAAACTGCCGCTGTTGCGTCTGTTTGCGTTTTAGCGTTTTTGTTTGTTGCCGACGCGTCGTCCGTCGTACGTCTGCGCCGGGAAACGGCTCTGAATCAGGAGATAAACGCGATTGACGGCTGGTATCTGATCCAGTCGGACGAAATGCCGGATCTGTCGGCGATCGACGAGTCCGCTGTCGATCCCCTTTCGGAATATACGGACCATCTGCGGTACGAGCTTGATCTTTTTTCCTATGAAATAGAGGCAACGACCGGAATGAATCTATATATGTATTATGATCACGATCCGGAAAAAAGCCCGGAGCAGCCCTTCGACGATCTGTTCAGCATAAGCTTTCCCGTTGCCAGGGGCAAGCTCACGGCGAAAAAGAAATATCTGCTTGCCGTCCCCGAGATCAGCGGCAGGCTGCTTCCCGACCGCGCGGTCTGTTTCGACCTTGACAGGGAGAAAACGCTCCGGCTGTCTCTCGGCGTCCAGGTCGAGGGCGCGCTGTACGTCGTCTTGAACGTTGTGCAGGGATGATGAGGCCTTGTTAAATTCTGATTTATCGAGGTCTTCGCACTGTAGGGGCGGGCATGACCGCCCGATCGACGGCGAAGGCACCCCCACCCTTGCGGTGGGGGTGGCGAGGCGGAGAAATTGTATATTTAACAACAATTTAACCTCTTTGCTTCGGCAAGAAGAAAAAATAATGAATCAATTTCACAGACCGGGACGGGCGCGTTCCGGTCTGTTTTTCTGTCCCGTTCCGGCTCCCTTCGGGCAGCGGCGTCCCGCCCGGGCTTCCGGCATGCGTCGGCAGACCGGGGGTTTTCATTCTGCCGCGCTCCGCTTTTCACGGAACGTCCGTCCGCAGCGAAATATTGTTCAATAATTCAAATTATGTATTATATCGTGGAAATATATTGCATGATTTCGTAAAACATATTAAAATAATAATGTCTGAACGATCCACACCGAAAAAAGGAGGAAATTCCATGCGAAAGATTCTGTCTTTGATCCTTTGCCTGCTGTTGACGTCGGCGGTCGGCCTGCCTTCCCGGGCGGCGGACGGGCCGGAAACCCGCGGCGCGGGCCTGCGGCAGGAGGCGCCCCACGGCCTTGAGAACCTGCCGGCAGGCTTCCATGACACCGGCACGGTGTATGAATCGGAAAAAGGAGACCTTTATTACTATCTGGAAAGCGAACCGAGCGAGAGCGGCTGGATTGAACCGCTCTGGATCGACGCGCGTGGAAACGCGATGGACAGCGTCTTTGAGCCTTTTTTAGGGCAGACAGAGCTGCCGTCCTCATCGGATTCCGCGCCGCGCAGGGCGCCTGCGCTGCCCGCGGCGTACGACGCGCGGGCCGAAGGGCTCGTCACGCCGGTCCGGCATCAGAACAGCGGTACCTGCTGGATGTTCGCCGCCGTGGCGGTGATGGAAGCGAACGCGATCAAAAAGGGTCTGGCGACGAGTGAAACGATCGACCTGTCCGAATACCATCTGGTGCGCAACAGCCTGAGCGGGTATTATCCCGGCGTCACGGACGCCGCGAACGACGGCGACGCCCCCTCGTCCTTGGCGAATGCGCTGAACAACGGCGGCAACTATAATAAAGTCGCGCGCAGCGTGCTGAATTTTTCCGGGCCGGTATCGGCGGCGAATTACGCGCTGGAAAGCGAAACGACGTTCCATATCACCACCGACAAAGTTGCCGCGGACCTTCGGGATCATATTTTCTATGCCGATAAATTCGACCGCGACTATGTCGTCACTTCGATCAAAACCGTCTCCAGAGCGCGGAATTCGATCAAGAACGCGGTGCTGACTTACGGCGCCTGCCAGGTCACCGCCTACGATCTTTACGAACGGGAGGAGGAAGCGTCGGACAGCTCGGAGATATATCCGCACCCGTACTACCGGGCTGAAACGGCGGCGTATTATCGCCCCGAAACCGGTACTCATACGCACGCGATGGCGGTCGTCGGCTGGGATGACGCTTACAGCCGGGAGAATTTCTGCGAAGAATACCGGCCGGCGTCGGACGGCGCGTGGCTGCTGAAAAACAGCTGGGGGCCGGAATTCGGCGACGGCGGTTATATCTGGGTGTCCTATGAGGACCCGAACGTCAAGACGCCGGTGGTTTACGAGGTGGAAACCGCTGCCGACTGGCAGAACGTCTATCTGTATGACGGGCGCGGTTCGGCTGCTGCGGTTGAAGCGGAGGCGGCAGCGAACGTCTTCCGCGCGAACGGGAACGAGCTGCTGACCAAGGTCTCGCACGGGACGAATTTTGACGAGTCGCAGCAGTATACGTTTGAGATCTACGCCCTGCCGGACGACTACGCCGACCCGACGGACGGGACGCTGCTGTACACCCAGACAAGCGCGGGCAACGGGTTGAAGTTTCTTGCGCTGGATGAACCTGTCGCGCTTGCTGCCGGCGGAGCCTTTTCGGTCGTTTTCCGGGGCGAGGGCGCTTACGCCACGGAGAAGAAATCCACTTCCTCGCTCAAATTCCAGAGCGGGAAGCGTCAAAGCTATTACCTGTCCGAAGGCGGATGGAAGGACAGCGGCGGTACGAATCTCAACAACGTCTGCATCCGCGCGGTCACGCTGAATACGGAACCGTCCTTCAAAGTCACCTTTGCCTGCCCCGGATGGCGCACCCGTGTGCGCACCTCGACCGGGACCGTGCCGCTGCCGGAGGCGGAGCCGGGCATGCAGTGGGTGCTGACGTGCGGCGGCAAACCCTTTGACGGCACGGGGATCACCGCCGATACCACCGTGACGGCGCATTATTATCCCGTTGACGGCGCAGATCACATCTGTTACCGTGATTATTCGTGCGTTCATTGCGGCAAAGCCATGCAGCCGCGGGTCACGACGGCGGAACACGTCTGGGAAGTCGAGCGCATGGAGCTTCAGCCGACCTGCGAAGAGGGCGGCTATTCCTGGGTCATTTGCAGGAACTGCGGAACAAAAAGCACGGAGCAGTACGCGGCGTTGGGACACGCCGATCCGGATGACGACGGCGTCTGTGACCGCTGCGGCACGCGTCTGAGACCCGAGGACCCTGTCCCCGATGAGAACGCGTGCAAATATTGCGGTCAGACCCATACGGGCGCATTCGGCTCCATCATCGGGTTTTTCCACCGCATTCTCTATTTCTTCCGGAATCTGTTCCGGTCCTGACCCTTTCTGCGGAAAAACCGGAATGCGGAACGGACCGTAACCGCAGCAATCCCCGAAGCATAAAAGACAGCAGAATATTAGGGCAACACCGCACAATTCGGGCGTGCGGATTGCGCAGTAGATTTTTTCGTCAGATTGTACAGAGTCTCCGCAGGCAACCTGACGGTTGTCAAGG
>CACYHJ010000245.1 GCA_902774165.1 Oscillospiraceae bacterium | reverse complement strand
GATGACAGGTTCCAGAGGCCGCGGAACAAGAGCCGCAAAACCGGGCACGGGACATGAGATCGCAAAAGTCACCGTCGATTCTTTTGACGACAGTAAAACTGCGGGCTTCATCAAGTTCGATGTCGAGGGCAGCGAGCTTTTGGCATTGGAAGGCGCCAGAAACACCATTTCAGACATAAAGCCTAAGATGAAGATCGCGTGCTACCACAAGAGCGCGGATCTTTTCGAGATCCCCGAAAAGGTCTTCTCGATAAGAGACGATTACCGCATATATATGCGCCACACCCCTTGCATTCCCGGCTGGGATGTTGATTACTATTTCTTATGAAGATACTTATCGTAAGTGACTCGCACCGCATGAACGGCAACCTGAAGATCGCGATAGACCGCGAAAAGCCTGACATGCTCATCCATTTAGGCGACATAGAAGACGCGGAAAGAACAGTCGCCTTGTGGGCCGGCGCGCCAAAGACCCCGTGCGTTTTCATAAAGGGCAACTGCGACAGATATTCAGGCTCGGAAGAACTCAGAGACAGGGCGGTCTTCCCGCTCAAAGGCCACAGATTCTACTGCTGCCACGGGCACATGGAAAACGTCAAAAAAGGCTGCGACGGCCTCGCCGCGGCGGCGCGCGCGGAACACTGCGATATCGCCCTTTACGGCCATACCCACGTTCCCGATTTTCACCGGGACGGGGATCTTGCCGTCCTGAACCCCGGCAGCATCCGCGCCGGCAGATACGCGGTGCTTGAAATCGACCCGGACGGGGGCGGGATTACCGCGGAACTGAAAAGCCTTTGAGAGAAGAGCTGTCAGCTGTTAACTGGAACCAGTTGAGGCGTTAAGAAAACAGTCCGGTGGACTGTTTTTAGCCTCAACCGCCGAAGCTATGCTTCGCGGGGTACGGTCGGGCACACATTCGTGATTCGTGTTTACCACGTTAAAAAACAGTCCGGTGGACTGTTTTTAGCCTCAACCGCCGAAGCTATGCTTCGCGGGGTACGGTTTGGCAACAAGCAACGAGCAACCAACAACCAACAACCAGCAACCGACAACCAACAACCAGCAACCAACAAAAGGAGCGTAACCTATGGACTTCAGAGAAGACTCATTCATGCTGACGATGGCGCTGATCGTGATCGTTTTCATTCTCGGCCAGTCCCTGTTTTTCCTCGTCAAAGCGATGAAGCAGGGAAAAAAGCTGGGCATGGCGAAATCGACGCTGAACAACACCGTGATCCAGAGCGTTCTGTTCACGATCACCCCCGCGCTGTCGATCGTGGCGACGGTGATCGCCCTGGCGCCGGCGCTGGGCATCATCCTGCCGTGGATCCGGCTGTCGGTCATCGGAAACATCTCTCAGGAGACCAGCGCCGCCACCGCCGCGCTGGAGGCCTCCGGCGTGCACAGCATCACCGTGCCGGTGACGGACAAGACCACCTTCGCGACGGTGATGTGGGATATGACCCTCGCCAGCTCCCTGCCGCTGTTGATCCTGCCCCTGGCGCTCAAGCGCCTGCAGAAGGGCGTGGGCAAGGCCGTGGGCAAGGCGGGCAACGCGAAGCTGACGGACGCGCTGGCAGCCGCCGCGTTCATCGGCCTGATCTCCGCCTTTATCGCGAAGGCGCTGGCGGGCAGAGGCACCGGCGTTCAGGCGGCGGACGGGACCGTCACCTACAATTACGACGGCGCGGGCCTGATGAGCGTTGCGACGCTGATCGTCGCGGTGGTCGTGATGCTGATTCTCTCAAAAATCGCAGAAAAACATAACGTCAACTGGCTGAAGAATTTCGCGATGCCCATCGCGATGTTCACCGCCATGGGCGTCGCCGTGCTGATGGCGCAGGTGCTGCCCGAAGAGATCGCGCACTTTGAATTCCGCGCGCCCATCGTGTCTTAAAAGGAGGGAATCGCGATGAACAAGACAAGAACCTACAACGATTCGGTCCATACCTTCGGCTCCCTCTGGTCCGTGGCCGTGCTGCTGGTGCTGATGGCGGTGCCGCTGGTGTTCTGCATCCGCTACGGCGCGTGGCCCACGCTTTCCGCCGTGTGGACGGGGCTGGTCCCCGTGGCGGTGATCTGCTACCCCACCGCGATCATCGAGATCGTCGCCTACACCCCTCTGCTGGGCACCGGCGGGATGTATCTGAGCTTCGCCACCGGCAACATCAGCAACCTGAAGCTGCCCTGCGCCCTTGCCGCCATGGATACCGCCGGCGTGAAAAGCAATTCGGAGGAGGGCGAGGTCATCACCACCATCGCCGTCGCCACCTCCGCCATCGTGACCACGGTGATCATGGCGGTCTTCGTGCTGGCGCTGCGGCCCTTCATCCCCAAGCTGACGGATCCCGCATCCGTGCTGGCCCCCGCCTTCCGACAGGTCATGCCCGCCCTGTTCGGCGCGCTGGGCGCGTCCTATTTCTCAAAGCACTGGCGCATCAGCATCCTGCCCATCGTCGCGCTGACGCTGATCGTTATGTTCGCCGGCTCCATCGGCACCGGCGTGCTGATCCCCATCGGCGTGGTGATCGCCATCCTCGGCGCCTTCGCGTTCTATAAGCTGGGGTGGATCTGAGAAGCGATCCGATCCCGACAAAGCCGGGTGTATCCGGGAAGCGATCTGCTCCCGACAAAAAGCTGGGGTGGATCTGAGCATTCATCCGTTCCAAATAAACCACACGGTCCGTCCCCCCGGGGAACGGGCCGTGTGGTTTTATCGCACGTTTTCAGTTCCGGAACGCTATTCCTCCAATAAGATTCTGAACACCTTTTCACAGAGCTTTTCCGGTTCGGATTCCATTTTTTTCCTCATCGCGTCCGCCAGAAGGCCGTCGGGCACGTAGACCGTCAGGCTCATCAGCGGGTCCTCCGGCGTGCCCGCGTGCAGCGTGACGGCGCGGCCGCCCGCCGCGGGCCTTACCTCGACGGAGTTTTCCCTTCTCCGCCGTTCCGCAGCCTCAAAATACAGCACGCCGTCCACCGCCTTTTTCCGGGCGGACGCGGGGATCGCCCCGCCCAGCTCGTCGACGGCCTTGCGCCCTTCCCGCGTGACGGTCAGCCGAAGGGCGGAGTCCGTGCGCTCCGCGACCTGCAGCAGCCCCCGCTCCAGCAGGTCCTCCGCCGCGGCGCCCAGCTCAAAATAATTCGCCAGGCCGCTGCCGAACAGCCCGCCGACGATCACGTCCTTGGACAGCGGACGGCCGCAGTCGGCAAGCAGGCAGCAGATCAGCAGGCGGACGTCGTTTTTATCAAACATTCCGCCGGGCTCTACACCCTGACGGAATGCGTCGTTCTGAGAATTCATTTTTCTTCCCCCTGCAGCGTGGAGAGGTCATAGGGCGTGCGCTGATAGACAAAATAGTTCAGCCAGTTGGAAAAAAGCAGGCTCCCCGCGCCGCGCCAGCGGATCAGCGGCGGCTTCGTGGGGTCGTCGTCCGGGAAATAGTTGTAAGGCACGGCGATGTCCATGCCCTTGCTCTTGTCCCGGAAATACTCCAGCGCCAGGGTGTTGCTGTCGTATTCGCAGTGTCCGAAGGCGTAGAAATTGCGGCAGGCCGCGTCCGCCACCAGATGCACCCCGGCGAGCTCGGAATACGCCAGCACCGACAGGTCCGGCTCGTTGGCGATATCCGACGCCCGCACCTCGGTATGGCGGGAGTGGGGCGAATAGAACGTGTCGTCAAACCCGCGCAGCAGCGGATGCTTGAGATCCATGGGCGTATGCTCGAACACGCCGAACTTCTTCTCCGGCAGGACGTATTTTTTGATGCCGTACCGGTAATAAAGCCCCGCCTGCGCGCCCCAGCAGACGTGGAATACCGAATAGACGTGGGTTGACGCCCAGTCAAAAATCCGGCACAGCTCGGGCCAGTAATCCACGTCCTCATACTCCAGCATCTCCACCGGCGCGCCGGTAACGATCATGCCGTCGTAGCGGTTGTCCTTGACGTCGTCAAGGGTCTTGTAAAACTTGAGCATATGCTCGGCGGAGATGTGGGTCGACTGATGGGTCGCGGTCTGCAGCAGCTCCACGTTCACCTGCAGCGGCGAATTGCTTAAAAGACGCAGAAACTGCGTCTCGGTGGCGATTTTGGTGGGCATGAGGTTCAGGATCACGATCTCAAGCGGCCGGATATCCTGAGAGAGCGCCCGGTCCTCGGTCATGACGAAAATATTTTCGTTCTCAAGCAGCCGATGGGCGGGAAGCGCGTTGTCGATTCTGATGGGCATAACGATTTCTCCGAAGAATACTTTTATTATAACTGAATCCGGTTCAGCCCGTCGCGGGAAGGCTCCGCATCCCGCAGCGGCTGCGCCGAAAAAATTTTATTGATTATTATTTATTGCAGATCTGGTTCAGCTCGTCGCGGAAGGAATCCAGGTCCTGGAACTGTTTGTACACCGACGCGAAGCGGATATACGCCACGTCGTCGATCTCCCGGAGCGCGTCCATGACCAGCTCGCCGATGTGGATCGACGAGACCTCCCGGTCAAAGGAATTCTGCAGCTTGAACTCGATGGCGCTGACGGCGT
>CACYHJ010000244.1 GCA_902774165.1 Oscillospiraceae bacterium | reverse complement strand
ATCCACGCCGATGGCGGAGATCTCGCGGATGCGCTCGTCGGTGATATTGCCCGAGGCCTCGGTCAGGGCTCTGCCGCCGATATAATCCACCGCCTCGCGCATCTGTTCGGTGGTCATATTGTCCAGCATGATGATGTCCGCGCCGGCTTCGACCGCCTCGCGCACCTCGTCCATATTGCGGGTCTCGACCTCGATTTTCACGGTATGGCCCGCGTTCCGGCGCAGCAGCGACACGGTCTTCGCGATGCCGCCGCCGGCGTCGATGTGGTTGTCCTTGAGCATGGCGGCGTCGGAAAGGTTATAGCGGTGGTTGCGCCCGCCGCCGCAGACCACGGCGTATTTCTGCAGCGCCCTGAGGCCGGGCAGGGTCTTTCTGGTCTCGGCGATCGTCGTTTTCGTGCCCTCGGTCAGCGCGACCGCCCGCGCCGTCGCCGTCGCGATACCGGACATATGCTGCAGAAGGTTCAGGGCGGTCCGCTCGCCGCCCAGCAGCGCGGCGGTTTTGCCGGTGAACTCGGCGATCCGGTCGCCCTTCGCGATCCGGTCGCCGTCGTGCTTATAGATTTTTGCGCAGAACGTGGGGTCGGTCATCTCAAAGACCCGCATCGCGGCGTCGATGCCGCAGAGCACGCCGTCGGCCTTGGCAATGAAATACGCGTCGCTGACGCTGTCCTCCGGGATGACGTAGGCGGTGGAAACGTCGATATAATTGATATCCTCCGCCAGCGCCCGCCGGATGATGTCGTCGATGTAAAACATGGGCAGGTTCATTTTTCTTCAACCTCTCTTAAAATAATATAGGCGGCGTTCGCCATGCTCAGCGCCTCGCAGTATTCGGTGGTGACCGCGTATTTCGAGCCTCTGAGCCGTTTGATGATGTTTTTGATCTGTTCGATGCCGGTGCGCACCGCGCCCTCGTCGGCGAAGACGAAATACGCCCGCTGCATGATATTCTGGATCTCGGACTTGACGTTGCCCGGCATGGGCGCGCCGGAGATCTCTCTTGTGAAGGGATGCGCCGACACGCCGGGGAAGCCCGCCCGGATGCAGCGGGCGATATCCTCCGCCGCGTGGCGGGAGAAGACCAGCGCCTCCAGCAGCGAATTGCTGGCAAGGCGGTTTTTGCCGTGGACCCCGGTGTTGGCGCACTCCCCCGCCGCGTAGAGCCGCGGGACGGTGGTGCGGGAATCCATATCCACCTCAATACCGCCCATCAGATAATGCTGGCAGGGGAAGACGGGGATCAGGTCCTTTGTGATATCCACGCCGTGCTGCCGGCAGCCCTCGGCGATGCCGGGGAAGCGCTTCAGAAGATAATCGGCGGGCTTGTAGGTGATATCAAGATAAAACAGGTCGCTGCCTGTGCGGCGGCTCTCCAGAATGATGGCGCGGGACACCACGTCCCGGGGCGCCAGCTCCAGCCGCTCGTCGTAGCGGTCCATGAACCGTTCTTTGTTTGTATTCAGAAGATACGCGCCCTCGCCCCGCACCGATTCACTGATCAGGAACTGCTCGCCGTCGTCGGAATTGAACGCCGTTGGGTGAAACTGCACGTAGCTCAGGTCCTTGACGGAGGCGCCCAGCTCGTAGGCGACGCGGATGCCGTCGCCGGTGGCGGTCTTCGGGTTGGTGGTATAGCGGTAGATCCTGCCGATGCCGCCGGTGGCAAGCAGGCAGTAGCTGCAGAACACGCTGCAGGCCTCGCCGTCGACCAGCAGATCCGCCCGGAAGCCGCTGTTGACGCGGGCAAGGGAGCAGAGGGTCGTGTTCTCGCTCAGCTCGATATTCCCGCGGGCGGCGACCTGCTGAAGCAGCACCCGCACCAGCTCCGCGCCGGTGGTGTCCTCATGGTGCACGATCCTGCGGCGGCAGTGGCCGCCCTCCATGGTTTTATCAAGGTCCCCGTTCTCGTCCCGGTCGAAGACCACGCCGAAGTCCATCATCCGGCGCACGTCCTCCGGGCCCTCGTGCACCAGCGCGTCCACGGTCTCGATGTTGTTGGCGTGGTGGCCGGCGATCATGGTATCGTTGATATGCAGGTCATAGCTGTCGTCCTTCAGGTCCAGCACCGCCGCGACGCCGCCCTGCGCAAGAGAGCTGTTGGACGTATTTTTTTCATATTTTGACAGAATGAGCACACTGACGTCCGACGGCAGGCTCAGCGCGCCGTAGCACCCCGCGACGCCGGAGCCGACGACCAGCACGTCATAGATCTCTTTCTTCGTTTTTTGCATCTGAAATCACCCCCGCCGCGTTATTCCGCACTTTCGCCGTTTCTGAGCTTCCGGATCAGGTCGTTTTTGATGTCCCACAGCTTCCGGGAGAGGTCGACGTAATAGTTATGCGGATATTCAAACCGCAGCACCTCTTCCCACAGCGCGTCGGTCTGCTGGGCGCAGTAATACCGGGTATCCGCCAGCGTCGGGAAACGGTACACGCGTTTGCCGTCCTCAAAGATCGGCTCCAGCAGCTGCCGGGCGACGAAATTCGTCACGGTTTTCTGCTTCCAGGTGTAATCCGGGTCAAACAGCCGGTACTCCCGCAGGGCGGACACGTCCTCGTCCTCGGTGGTCAGCAGGTCCGCCGTCGCCTTGCCGGTCTCCATATCATACAGCCGCCACAGCAGCTTGGGCGCCGGCGTGACGATTTTTTCCACGTTCTCGCTCAGCTGCAGCACCGGCTCCGCTCTGCCGTCCTTCTCCCGCGCCACCAGCTTGTACACGCCGGGAAAATAGGACACGTCGCCGCCGGTGATGAGTTTTTCGCCCACCATAAAGGTGTCGACCCGCGCCCCGTTGCGGATCATCTCGCTGATGATATGCTCGTCGAGGGCGTTGGAGGCGATCACGTCGCAGTCGGGATACCCGGCCTCGTTAAGGGTCCGGCGGACCCGCTTGGACAGATACGCCAGGTCCCCGCTGTCGATGCGCACGCCCACCGGACGCTTGCCCATGGGCGCGAGGACCTCGTTGAATACCCGGATCGCGTTGGGCAGGCCGGAGCTCAGGGTGCCGAAGGCGTCGATCAGCAGGACGCACTGGTCGGGGAACGCTTTGGCGTATGCCCGGAAGGCCTCATACTCACTGTCGAACATCTGAATGAAATTGTGGGTCATCGAGCCGAAGCGGGGAATCTCAAGCGCCATCGCCGCCTCGGCGCAGGTGGTTCCGGCGCAGCCGCCGATATAGGCCGCGCGGGCGCCGAACACGGCGGCTGTGGAGCCCTGGGCGCGCCGGGCGCCGAACTCCACCACCCGTCTTCCCTGCGCGGCGCGGACGATCCGGTTCGCCTTGGTGGCGATGAGACTCTGGAAATTCACGGTCTGCATCAGCACCGTCTCAATCAGCAGCGCCTGGACCGCCGGGCCTTTGATCCGGACCACCGGCTCGTTCGGGAAGACAGGCGTCCCCTCGGGTACCGCCCGGATATCGCAGCAGAAGCGCATCGTTTTCAGATACTCCGTAAACGCTTCGGGGCACCCCTGCTCGCGCAGGTAACAAAGATCCTCCTCGCCGAAGGAGAGGTCCTCAAGAATCTCCACCGCCTGCCGCAGTCCCGCGGTAATGCAGTAACCGCCCAGCTTCGGATTCTTGCGGAACGAGAGGTCGAACCATACGATATGCTCATCCGGTTTTCCGCCGTCAAACGCGTGCGCAGCCGCCGCAGCGGAGTAAAAGTCCATCATCATTGATAGATTTTTACTGAATTTTTCCGTTTTCACCCGTGATCATCTCCGTTTTTCTTTCCGATATTACCAATATTTTACCATATATCCCCAAATTTTTCAAACAATATGTTAATTTCTTTTTATATTTTTTCAAAATTTTCTCTGCATAATTGATTTTTTTTTACCGATATGTTAGAATAATGCTCTGATGATCTTTCAGCCGCGCCACGCGCGGTTTATAACGGGTGAAAAACGGAAAGGAGTTATAAATTATGAGGATCAGAAAGCAGGCGCTCGGTCAGAGGAACATTTGCGGAGCGCGCATCGAACAAAGAAGAAAAGCAATCGGCATGAAGCAGAAGGATCTTCTCACGCAGCTTCAGATCAAGGGAATCGACCTGAACGCGTCCGGTCTTTCCAAGCTGGAGGGACAGCTTCGCAGCGTCAACGACTTTGAGCTGATTGCCATTGCCGAAACCCTCGGCGTTACCATCAACTGGCTTCTCGGCCTGGAAGACTGATCGCAGATAGGTTTTCCGCGGTCCGGCGCCAATCAACAACAAGGATGTGCTTTTTATGTCGTTAGGTGATCAATTGAGAAAATACCGGCTGGCAAACGGATTTACCCAGCTGGAGATCGCGAAGACCCTCGGGATCGACAGATCCTCCTATTCCAACTACGAGTCTGACGCCACGAATCCCTCAATCGAGAACCTCTGCGCGCTCGCAAAGATCTTCGGCACCACGCCGGACGTTCTCACCGGATTTTGCAGCGGTAAAAACGAGCCTTCGGACTCTGTCGCGTACTCGCACCGCGTTTACAACGGCTGCGATGAGCTGTGCTGTACCGTCTGTGCGACGATAAAGACGAGGCGGAGAGACTTTTGGCACAGCAAGCCAAAAAAAAGACGGAAGAATAATTATTTCAGCACCCTTCAAAATGCCGGTCGATTTCGCCGGCATTTTTTATATCCGAAGGATTCTGCTTGACACGGCGGGATTTATTATAGTAGAATTTAATCCGGAACGATTATTTGCGGGAGGGGAACAGAGTGAGACAGTGCGATATCGCGATTATCGGAGCCGGCGCCGCCGGCATGACCGCGGCGATCGCCGCGGCGCGGGAGGCGGAGCGGCGCAAACAGATTCTGCTGATCGAAAAGGAAGCCGCCCCCGGAAAAAAGCTGCTTGCCACCGGCAACGGCAGGTGCAACCTCGCCAACAGGAACACCGGCGCGGCGTATTACCGCGGCGACAGGGCGTTTATCGAAGCAGTGTTCCGCGCCCGTTCCCCGGAGGAATCGCTGTCGTTTTTCCGCTCGATCGGCATCCCCGTCACGGACGACGGCAGCGGCAGGCTGTACCCGCTTTCAAGACGGGCCGGAGCGGTGGTCGCCGCGCTGCGGAACGAATGCGCCAGGCTTGGAATCGAGACGCTTTGCGAAACCGAAATCACCGGAATCAAAAAACAGAGCGACGGCTTTCTGCTGAACGGACGAATTTCCGCCCGGGCGCTGATCGTCGCTTCGGGCGGCGCCGCAGGGCTCCGGCGAAAGGACGCCTGCGTCTCTTACGACCTGCTCGCCTCGGTCGGGATCGATTCCTCCCCCCGGTACCCCTGTTTGTGCGGTCTTCGCCTCGCGGAATATCCGTCGGCGCTCAAGGGCGTGCGGAATATTTCGCGGGTGACGGCGTTTGCGGGGAATGAACCGCTGCATGAAGAAACCGGCGAGGTTCAGTTCAACGCCGACGGCGTGTCGGGGATCCCGGTGATGCAGGCCTCCGCCCCGGTCTCGCAGGCGCTCGAGCGCGGCAAAGCCTGCCGTCTGACGCTGGATCTGCTGCCGCAGACGGACGGCAAGCGGCTGTCGGACGAGCTCGGCAGGCTGGCGGACCGGTACCGGACGATCCCGGCGCAGGAGCTGTTCGGCGGCTTTCTGCCGAAACCGCTTTGCGTCTTTCTGCTCAAAAAGATCGGCGTCTCCCCCGCCGCGGGATTTCCCCGTGAAAAAGCCGGGGCGCTGGCGGACGCGATGAAGAACATGACGTTTCCCGTTGCGGGGACCGCGGATTTCCCCGACGCGCAGGTCACCGGCGGCGGAGCGTATACCGACCGGTTCGACCCCGCAACCCTGCAGGCGCGCGCCGTGCCGGGGCTGTTTGCAGCCGGCGAGGTGCTGGACGTGACCGGCCTTTGCGGCGGGTATAACCTGATGTGGGCGTGGAGCACCGGCTACGCCGCCGGACGGGCGGCGGGCAAATTCTGATTTAACGGCGAAGCCGTTAAATCAGAATTTAACGACAATCGTCAATCGGCATTCGGCAATCGTGCCTGTCAAATAGACGCGCAGCATACTCTACGAGATTATCCTGTAGAATATACAGAATTGTAAAATTGACGATGGATATTAAATCAAAAAGCAGGCGTTAAATTTACAATCCGAATGCCGATTGCCGGTCGGGCGTCAGCCCGACAAATCAGAATTTGAAAGGACCATCTATGCTCCGGATCAATGAACTCAAGCTCCCCCTCGGGGCGGGCGAATCTGAAATCAAAAAGGCCGCAGCGAAGGCGCTGGGCGTGCGGGCGGAGGATTTTCTCACCTTTGAGATCGTGCGGGAATCCATCGACTCCCGCAAAAAAGACAACATCTTCATGGTCTACTCCGTCGACGTGCGGCTGGACTGCGCAGAGGAGGTCGTTGCGGGCGGCTTTGAACGCAATAAAGTGTTTTATCACGAGGAATATCACTATGAGCTGCCGCCGATCCGGCGCACGTCGCAGTTCCGGCCCGTGATCGCCGGGTTCGGCCCGGCGGGGATGTTCTGCGCCCTGTGGCTTGCCCGGCAGGGCTTCCGGCCCATCGTGCTGGAGCGCGGCCACGACGTGGACCGGCGGCAGCGGGACGTGGACGTTTTCTGGAAACAGCGCCGGCTGAACACCGATTCCAACGTGCAGTTCGGCGAGGGCGGCGCAGGCACGTTCTCCGACGGGAAGCTGACCACCGGCATCAAGGACGGGCGCATCCGCGAGGTGATCCGCACGCTGGTGGAATTCGGCGCGCCGGAGGAGATCGCGTATTCCGCCCGGCCCCACATCGGCACCGACATGCTCTGCGGCGTGGTGAAAAATGTGCGCGAAAAGGTGATCGCCCTGGGCGGCGAGGTGCGGTTCGGCTGCCGGCTGACCGACATCTACACGGCAAACGAGTTTCTGCAGGGCGTTTCCTATACCGACGAAGACGGCGGGATTCACGATATCGAAACCGACTGCCTGGTGCTCTGCACCGGCCATTCCGCCCGCGACACCGTGAAAATGCTGTACCGCAAGGGCATAAAAATGGAACAGAAGGCCTTTTCCGTCGGCACGCGGATCGAGCATCCGCAGGAAATGATCAACCGGTCCCAATACGGGAAATACTGGAACGACCCGAGGCTGGGCGCCGCGGATTACAAGCTGTCCAACCATCCGCTGCACGGCAGAGGCGGCTATACCTTCTGCATGTGCCCCGGCGGCACGGTGGTCTGCGCGGCCTCCGAGGAAAACACCGTCGTCACCAACGGCATGAGCAGCCACGCCCGGGACGGCGAAAACGCAAATTCGGCGATCCTGATCGGCATCGAGCCGGATTATTTTGAGGACGACTCCCCCCTGTCCGGCTACGCGCTGCAGCGGGAGATGGAACGCAAGGCCTTCGCCGCCGGCGGCGGGGATTATACCGCGCCCTGTCAGCTTGTTGGCGATTTTCTCGCGGACCGGAAAACGACCCGCCTCGGCACGGTGCGGCCCACCTGCCCCACCGGCGTGACCGGCGGCGACATGCGCGCGGTCCTGCCCGCTGCAGTGACGGACGGCATCGCGCAGGCGATCGAAGCCTTTGACCGCAAGCTCAGGGGCTTTGCCATGAAGGACGCGGTGCTGACCTTCCCCGAGAGCCGCAGCTCCTCGCCGGTGCGCATTCTGCGGGACGAATTCTTTCAGGCCAACGTCCACGGCGTTTATCCCTGCGGAGAGGGCGCGGGATACGCGGGCGGCATCGTCTCCGCCGCGGTGGACGGCATCAAATGCGCCGAACACGTGTTTGAGGACGAGACGGAGTTCTGATTTCACATAATCGCCCGGCATCCGGGGCGCTCAAGGAGGGACACGATGTTTTCCGCCCTTTCGTTTTCTTACGTTTCCGTTGAATATATTCTGTTTTTTCTCGGCGTATTCTTCGTTTACGCCGTGGCGCCGAAGCGCCTGCGGGCGGGGGTCCTCACCGCCGCCTGTTACGCTTACGCCGTGCTGCTTGCGCCGGAATACGCGATGTTTCTGTTCGCGGTCACGGTATTCACTTATCTTGCCGCGATTCTGATCGGCCGCGCGAATCCGGGAGGAAAAGGCCGGAAGGTTCTGCTGACCGCCGCCCTGTGCTGCGTGTTCGGTCTTGTGCTGCTGCTCAAATACGGCGGCGGGCTGATCGCGGGCGTTCTCGGCGGCGCGGGCGTCGAAATGCCGGACGACGCGCTGCGCAGGATCCTGATGCCGGTGGGGCTGTCCTTCTATTCCTTCGCCTCCTGCGGCTATCTGATTGACGTGTATAAAGAAAAATGCGTCCCGGAGAAAAACATCCTCCACTACGCGCTGTTTCTCTCGTTTTTCCCGATCTTCACCGCCGGCCCCATCGAGCGCGCGGACGGGCTTCTCGCGCAGATCCGGAATATCCGCGCCATCCGCCTGTGGGACGCGAAGCGCATCGGCTCCGGCGCGGTGCTGATGCTCTGGGGATACTTCCTCAAGCTGGTGATCGCCGACCGGGCCGCCGTCGTCGCCGACGCGGTGTTTGACGCGGCGTGGACGAAGGATTCCTTCGCGCTGATCGTGGGCGCCGTCGCTTACGCGCTGCAGATCTACGCGGATTTCGCCGGTCTCTCCTGCATGGCGCTGGGCGGCGCGAAGGCGCTGGGGTTCGACGTGACGGACAACTTTGACGCGCCCTATCTCTCCGGCTCGATCAAAGAATTCTGGCGCAGATGGCATATCTCGCTGAGCTTCTGGTTCCGGGATTATCTTTATATCCCCCTGGGCGGCAGCCGCAGAGGCGAGGCGCGGAAATACATCAATATTCTCATCGTCTTTCT
>CACYHJ010000243.1 GCA_902774165.1 Oscillospiraceae bacterium | reverse complement strand
TCCCGCAGCACGCCCATCGGCATCTGGCGGGAGGCATGCACCAGCGGCATACGGGAGGCAACAAATACGCACAGGGCAGAAAGCCCCAGGATCGGAATCAGCAGCCAGGCATTCGGCAGGAAAGCCACCGAATCCGGCGCAATTCTCGAAACGATCCATGCCGTCAGGACACCAAGGATCAGTCCGGCCGGCAGCGCTGTCAGCGTCAGCAGCCAGGCTTCCGCGCCGTAGATGCGGCGGATCTGCCGGCGCGTGGCGCCGATGGCCCGCAGCATGCCGATATCCTCCGTTTTCCGGCTCAGCAGGCTTTCCATCGCCGATGTAATGCCCACGCACACAGACAGCAGCGTCGCGGCGCCTAGCACAATCCAGACAATAGCCCGGTCCCAGATCCGCTTTGCCCGGTCCCATCCGGAGTCATAGAAAGTCACCCCGCCGTCCTCCCGGCTGATCCCGTAAGGACTGATCAGTTCAAGCGGGCAGTTTCTGGTAACCTGGTTGTAGGTAATGGTCGGGGCATAGGTCAGCACCCGGTGTACCATCGCACTTCCGACATCATACTTTTCCTCCGGGGAAACCAGCAGTGCCGGAAAGCGCATCCCCTCTTCCTCGTAATAAGTATCCAGATAATCGGTCTGTTCGTTCAGGATGCCGACCAGGGTAAAGGTCCGTACCTCGCTGACGCCGTGGACCGGCTTCATGGTCAGGTTCAGCCTGTCGCCCACCCCCGATTCCTCCAGTCCCAGGCGGATCAGCGCGCTTTTTTCCGCTGCCATCTCGCCGGCCTTTTCCGGCAGGCGGCCGTCTTTCAGCGTCCGGTTCATCAGCCGGTCCGCAGTCTCGTCATAGTATCCTGCGCAGATATTGCTGTCTTCCACCGTGGCATTGACCGTCACATGGCCGATTTCCCGGAAGAATCCGCAGCTGCGCAGCTGAAAACGGCGTAGATCTCACCGGCTGTGAAATCATCCACGCGCCGCTGGTGATGGAGATGGAGGACGACCCCAGAACCGTGCTCAAGAGCAAGCTGGATTCCTCCATGGGCACCGGGCTGAAGGCGCTTTCCGAGGGGAAGGGCGACGCGTTTGTCAGCGCCGGCAGCACCGCCGCGCTGGTGGTCGGCGGCACCTTTATCGTCAAGCGCATCAAGGGGATCAAACGCTGCGCGATCGCGTCCGTGATGCCCTCCGACAAGGGGCCTTTCATGCTCGTCGACTGCGGCGCGAACGCGGAATGCGAGCCCCGTTATCTCGTGCAGTTCGCGAAAATGGGCAGCGTCTACATGAATAAAGTTCTGGGCGTCGCGTCCCCGCGCGTGGGGCTTGCCAACATCGGCGTGGAGGAGACCAAGGGCACGGACTTCATCCGGGAAAGCTACGGCCTTCTGAAGGCGGAGGGAGATCTCAACTTTATCGGCAACGCCGAGGTGCGGGATATCCCCTTCGGCGTGTGCGACGTCGTGGTGGCGGACGGCTTTACCGGCAACGTGATCCTCAAGATGTACGAGGGCGTCGCCGGGATGCTGGTGGGCAATATCAAAGCCATGTTCAAAAAGAATCTCGTCAGCAAGCTGGGCGCTCTGTGCGTCATGGGCGGGCTGAATGAGTTCAAGGATAAGATGGATTACAAGCAGTACGGCGGCGCGCCGCTGCTGGGGCTGTGCGCGCCCGTGATCAAGGCCCACGGTTCCTCCGACGCGCGCGCGTTCATGAACGCGGTCCGTCAGGCGAAGGAATGCTGCGAAAAGGGCGTGTGCGAAACCATTGCCGCCGGGCTTTCCTCCGACGGCGGGGTGCGGTGAGCGTCTGTCTGCAGGGTGTGAAATATGGAAGAACTTGAAAATCGAATCGGATACGTTTTTAAAGATAAGTCGCTGCTGCGCAACGCGCTGACCCATTCGTCCTACGCCAACGAGACCGGCGGCAGCAGCAACGAGCGGCTGGAGTTCCTCGGCGATTCCGTGCTGGGGTTCGTGACCGCGGACGCGCTGTATCGCAAGATGAAAGACAGTCCCGAGGGCGAATTGACCAAGCGCCGGGCCGCGGAGGTCTGCGAAAAGGCGCTGTTCGGCTACGCGAAGGCCATCGGCCTGGGCGATTATCTCCTTCTGGGCAAGGGGGAGGAGCACAGCGGCGGCAGGGAGCGTCCCTCTCTGCTGGCGGACGCGTTCGAGTCGCTGATCGCGGCGATCTATCTGGACGGCGGCATCCATCCCGCCCGCAAGTTCGTGCGCCGGTTCATCGGTTCCGTGGACGTGGAGCAGGACGAGCTGCAGGATTATAAGACTTTGCTGCAGGAGATCATTCAGAAAAATCCCGAGGAACATATTGATTATATCCTTGTCGGGGAGTCCGGGCCGGCTCACGACCGCCGATTCGAGGTGGAGGTGCACCTGAACAGCAACGTGATCGGCGCCGGCGTGGGCAAAAGCAAGAAGAAGGCCGAACAGGCGGCGGCGCGGGAAGCGCTTCTCCTGATGGGATACAAAGAGGATTGAATATGGCCGGCATTTTCCGCTGCGCCGACGCGGTGTTCCCGCTGGGCGAACGAACCTATCTCATGGGGATCCTCAACCTCACGCCGGACTCTTTCTCCGACGGGGGGCTTTATACGACGCGCGACGCGGCGATCGGACGCGCGCTTGAGATGCAGTCTCAGGGGGCGGACCTGATCGACGTGGGCGCCGTCTCCACGCGGCCGGGCAGCGTTCCCGCGGACGAGGCGGAGGAGCTGCGCCGGCTGTCGTTCCTTGCGGAGCTGTGCGCCGCGCTTTCCGTTCCGGTTTCGGTGGATACTTACAACCCCGGGACGGCGGAGTACGCCCTGCGCTGCGGGGCGAAGGTGATCAACGACGTCAGCGGACGCTTCAATCCCGCGATGGCGGCGCTGGTAAGGGACTCCGGCTGCGGGTATATCGTGATGCATTCGCCCACCGCAAACGCGGGGGAGGACGGCAGCTATCCCGATGGAGTGCTTCCGCACGTCGAAGACTTTTTTTCGCGGATGCGCGAAACGCTGACGGGCGCGGGGATCCCTGAGGAAAATCTTTGCTTCGACCCGGGGTTCGGATTCGGAAAGAATACCGGGGACAACCTTGCGCTGCTGCAGGGGCTTGACCGCCTGAAAAAGGACGGCGTCTGCCTTATGTCGGCGCTTTCCCGCAAGCGCTTCGTCCGCGAGCTCGGCGCGTCTCCGATGGACGACTGCGACGCGGCGACGGCGGCGGGGTGCGTGATTTCCGTGCAGAAGGGCGCGGATTTCCTGCGCGTCCATGACGTGAAAAACTGCGCGCGCGCGGCCCGGTTCGCGGACGCGGTTTACAGAAGCTGACCGGAGAATTTTGCCGGTTGTTGGGTGCTGGTTGTTTGAGAGATAAGAGATGAGAGAGTCGAATTGTTTCCCTTCTCCCTATCTGCACTCGCGCCGCAGGCGCATACGAATCACGAATCACGCAACTCGTTTCCGGAAAAGCACGGCGGCCTGATGTAGGGGCGGGCATGACCGCCCGATTGACCGGTTTCCGTTTATGAGGGAGATATATATGGATAAAATCATGATAAAAGGGCTCAGGTTATTTGCCTGTCACGGCGTATTCGAAGAGGAGAAACGCGCGGGGCAGGCTTTTGTGTTGGATCTGACGCTGGAGGCGGATCTGTCCGCCGCATGCGTCAGCGACGACCTTGCGGACACGGTAAGCTACGCGGACGTGATCGAAACGGTAACATCCGCGTTTTGCCGGACGGGATATGATCTGATCGAGCGGGCGGCCCGGGCGGTCGCCGACGCGGTGCTGGCGGAATACGGGAGGATTTCCCGCGTGACCGTCTGTGTGAAAAAACCGGAAGCCCCGCTGGACGCCGTGCTGGAATACGCCGCCGTCGAAATCGTCAGAGAGAGGGGAACGGAATGAAAACTGCGTATCTCAGCATCGGCACGAATCTGGGCGATCGGCTGCGGAACCTGCAGGACGCCGCCGACGCGCTGCGCCTGCTGCCGAAGACGGAAGTCGTAAAATGCTCCGGCGTGTATGAAACCGCTCCCTGGGGATATACGCAGCAGGACGATTTCTATAATATCTGCGTGAAGCTCCGGACGGGTCTTTCCTCGCACGCGCTGCTGGGCGCCTGCCTGGGGATCGAGGCTGCGCTGGGCCGGGTCCGCTCCTTCAAAAACGCCCCTCGGATTATAGATATTGATATAATATTATATGAAGGCGTCAAGATGAACACGCCGGAGCTGACGATTCCGCATAAGGAAATGCTCAACCGCGCCTTTGTTTTGCAGCCGCTTTCCGAGCTGACGGACGAATATTCCGACGCGTTGGAGGGCGTAAAGGACCAGCGTTTGTGTAAAACAGATTTCAGGATCTTGTAGTCGATTGATCGTTTTGTACAAGATATATTAAAAACACCCGGAACCGTTGTGATTTGTCAGAAAAACCTCGAAAAAAGTTGAAAAAAGGTGTTGACAAAAGGGAAAGTGTGTGGTAAACTCATTAAGCGCTTCGGGAGAGGCGCGGCGGTTTTGAGAGATCCGGAAGGGTCGAAAAAAAG
>CACYHJ010000242.1 GCA_902774165.1 Oscillospiraceae bacterium | reverse complement strand
CTCTACGTCCACCTGTACGGAGAAAACCAGGTGCATATGAACTGGAACATCCCCATGGAAGAATGCGGCGGATTCACCCCCTGGGAGATTGCCGTTGCTTCCTTTGAGATGCACCATTCGCAGTACGGGTATTTCCGTATGGAGCGCCAGAGTATCGAATACGACTCCTCCCTGTTCGGTCTGTATCGTTCCGTCGTCGGGCCTGACAGTTCGGGGAACGATATGTTTGAGAATCTGGAATGAACCCCTGGCTCGGCCTTGAAAGCTCCCTGTGATTCATGTAGAATAATGGGGTTACAGACTGTTGAAATGAGGTGTCCCTGTGCGCAAGTTTTCATTCGTCCTGATTCTGCTCCTGTCGGCTGTGCTCGCCCTTGTTTCCGTATCCGCCTGCGCGGAAGGTGCATTCCGTCCCCTGCCGATAGACCTGACCGGCGGCGCGCCGTATGCCATGGAATACGCTTCCGATCTGCTGGTCTACGAGGATCCCACCATCCGCGTGGAAAGGAGCCTGCGGACCCACAGTGACCTGATCAACCGGGAATACTATACCGTCGACGTGATCATCAAAGACGCGTCCCAGCTGCGGACCGCGTCCGCCGAGCCGACCACCTTCATCACCGAACGCAGGGTGCTCGCCTCCACCATCGCCAAACGGGTCAACGCCGTTTTCGCCATGAACGGCGATTATTGCGGGGATTTTCACGGAAACGAATCCTCCAAATATGTCCTTCGCCAGGGAACCGTGTTCCGGGATACGGTAGATAAACGCCTGGACCTGCTCCTGATTGATGAGGACGGCGATTTCCATATCCTTCCCGGCGGTCCGGAACTGCAGGACCTGGACAAGACGGAAATCGACGGCAAAAAAGTGATTAACGCCCTGCAGTTCGGCCCCGCCATCGTCAGGGACGGAATCGTAGCCGACGACGATTACCTGATGTCCGATAAGCATTCGCCCCAGTTTGCCGATCCGGACGGGCGCTGCGACCGTCTATGCCTGATCCAGCTCGGACCGCTGCACTACATGGCCGTCGCGACCCGCGACGGAGCCACCATGGCCCAGTTCAAGCAGCTGATCCTGAGCCTGGTGCCCGACTGCCGGAATGCCTACATCCTCGACGGCGGCGGTTCCACCCAGTTGATTTTCCTGGGGCATAAGATCAACAACGTCAACGCGGAAACCAGCCAGAACCTCCGGAAGCTTTCCGATATTCGGTAGTTTGCCAGCGCCTGGTTCCCGGCGGAATAAGGAGCGCCTATGAATGTCAACATTCCGGCCTATCTGGTCTTCATCGTTTGCAGCAGCGTCCTCTGTGCCCTGCTCTACACTTTCGCCGCAAAGTCAGCCATGAAGCTTTCCGTTCATCGGGCGGCCTCCCTCGGCGGGCTGACGCTGCTCCTGGGAGCCGTGCTGGGAATTGCCGGCGCCAAGCTGTTATACCTGCTGTTCCGGTTCTCCTATCTGCTGAAAACCGGGGTCTTCGGGTATCTCTTCTCCCTCCGGTACGATGAACTGTCTTTCTGCGGCGGGGCGGCGGGCGTATGCGTCGGCGCCGCCCTTGCGGCCCGTATCCTGCGTCTGAACAGGACAAAGGCCCTGGCCGCCTTTGCCGCTCCCGGCGCGCTCCTGGCCGCCCTGTTCCGTTTCGCCGAATACTGGCTTGGTTCCTTCGGGACCGGGGATTATATTGAGGAGGCGCTTCCCTTCCCCTTCGCCGTCAGCGAAGTCTGGAATCCCGATTTCCCGGAGTACTATCTTGCGATTTTCATGCTGGAAGGCGTCATTTCCCTCCGGATCGCTCTTTTTGCGCAGCGAGTGGAAGACGAAACCGTTGGTCTGCAGCTCTTCCGGCATTCCGGTCGGGAACTCGTCCGTTATCAGCCGGGGGGTGAAGCCATCCCGAAGCGTGAAGTTCCACGGGTCGAGGTTCCGAAAGCCCTCCAACGTGCCGCCTTCACCCCACACGATCGCGGCGGGGGCGAAGGGCATCACGACCGCGTTCATCGCATGAGCGCAGAAGTCGTAAAACGTGTCGTATCCGTTAAGTTTTCCCGCCGCCAGCAGCGCCTCGGAGAACTTTTCCGCCGCGAGCTTCGACGCCGGGCGGTCGTCGCCAGGCTGCACGCTCCACTGGCACCCGGTCAGGGCGTCGACGCGTTGCTCCATCGCTCCGCCGATATCCCAATTGCGCTCCATGATGTCGCGCCCGACGAGACACAGCTGCTCGATGTCGCCCGAATTGGCGGCGGCGATGCACGCCGCCAGGTGCTCCGGGGTGCAAATCCCGCCGCCCGCGTAGCGGTGGCGGTCGCTCGGCTCCGGCAGCAGCCGGAAGCGCGGCACCTCAGAACGGCCACTTGGCGGGTTCTTTACTTTCATGATCTATCCTTCGTTGCGGATGGTTGAAATCGTATTGTTCGCTCGAGATCCGGATCGCTTCCGACGGTTCGAAGCGGCACGGCCCCGCCGCGCCGTCCGCCGCGGCGTGGATCGCCAGCGCGAGCGCCCAAAAGCGGTCGCTGTGGCCGTTTTCGCTGCGGTCCGCCGAGAAGCGGACGTTGCCCGCCGCGGTCGTTTCCTTCTTGATCGCCCGGAGGTCGCTCTGCAGATTCCGGTCGAAGGGGATCCGCACGTTGCGGTCCTCGAAAGCGGCCTTTACGGGGTACGCGAGCGCTTCCTTGACCGGCGCCGAGAAGGTCACGCCCTCGACGCGGTAGCTGCCGAAGCGCTCCTGAGCGCGTTCGGCGAGCTGCATCCCGAGCCCCGTCGCGTCGATGCAGCACCGGCGCAGGTTCGGCAGCCCCAGGAAGCGGTACAAAATCTCTTCCTGCTCCGAAAATTTCCGGTTCTGCAGCACGATCAGCCGCCGGCAGAGATGCCGGTCGCCCGCGAGCTCGTTGATCCAGATGCAAGTCAGGTCTTTGCGCCGGCCGACGTCTACGCCGATGTAGAGCGCCTTGCCGTCCAGGTCGGCGAGGTTCGAAGTCTCGCCGAGGTTGGCCGGGGTCTTTTCGTACTCGCAGCCGGCGATGAGGTCGTAACTCAGAAACGCGCTCGCATCATCGGCCGGGACGCACATGTACTCCTGGAGGAAACTTTCCTCGTCGGCGCAGCCGGACTTGATGAAGTTGAAATAATCCGCTTCGTCCATCGCCTGGCGTTCGTCGTCGGGCGAAAGTTTCTGCTGCAGCCGGAACAGAAAACCGTCGTCGAGCGCGTCTTCGAGGGTCACGCGGTGCAGCGAAAAGTTCTTCGGGTTGCCTTTTTCGCGGATCTCGGTGACGAGTTCGTTGAAAAAATTGTGCGATCCGCGGTGCGTCGACACGATCTCCAGCTGGCCGCCCCAAGTGATGCCCGGGTACGCGATCTGGTAGAGCTTGCGCGGGTCCTTGTGCAGCGCGAACTCGTCCAGCAGACGGTCCCCGCGCTTGCCCGCCTGGGCGTCCGGGCTGCTCGACATCGAATTGATGTGACAGCCGTTGGCGAACTCGAGAATATAGGTCTTTTCGTTTTCGACAAGCTGGACGCCGAGATCCTTGACCGCGGTGTCCAGGATCCCGGCGAAGCGCTTGCAGTCGTCGAGAAACAGCCGCGCCTGGATCTCGTCGCGGCTGGAGACCCAGCCGTCGAGCCGGGCGGTGTCGAGCGCCTTGCGGCGGACGAGGCTGTAGGCGCTCGCCCAGGAGATGCCGATCTGCCGCGACTTTTCCATGATTTTGAGGCGCGAGGTGTCGAGCACCCAGCGCTTTTGGTAGTCGAGCAGCAGCGCGTCGCTGCGTGGTTTTATTTTGGCATTGCCCATGTGGCAACCTCACAGCATTTTGATTTGTCCCTCGACCTCGGCCAATTTTTCCCGGCTGATGCCGGTTTGCGTTGCTCCGGTCTCCGCCGTGGCGGCGGCGAGAGCGTTTTCGAGTTCCGCGATCTTGGCTTTGAGCGCGTCGATCGAGCGGTCTTTTTCGTCGAGTTTACGCCGCAGCGCGGCGATCTGCTCGTCCTTCGCGGAGTTCGAGAGCGCGAGCAGCGTCTGCGACAGCGTCCGCAGATGCTTCGCTCTGGACCCGGGTTCGCCGTCGTCGTCGTCGAGGATCTCGCGCACCGCCCGGCTGATCTCGTAGCGGGCGACGTCGGTCAGATCGGCCTGCGCCCCGGAGGCGTTGAGCACGCCCGCGGCGATGCGGTCGGCATCCTGCGCCGCCTTGTAGCTCATCGCCTTGCGCCCGAACTCCTTGTATTCTTCGCACTTCCGCACCGCCAGAAAAGTGGCGTTGTGAAGCGTCAAATTGCGCTCCTTGCACGCGGCGGCGACCTCCGGATCGCGCCGGATCTCGTCGTACTCCGCGCCGTCGTATAGCATCGACAGCACGCGGCAGCGCACCGCCCACGGCAGACGGCTGTAATTATTCCTCGGTCCCGCCATAATATCACCTCACGGCCGACGCGCCGGCGAGGAACGGATCGTCGAGCAGCGACTGCCCCGCTTCGATCTTCTTCCGGATCGCCGGAGCGAGTTTGCGCGCCTCCGGGAACCCCGGCACCGGCAGCAGATATTCCGCCGCCGTC
>CACYHJ010000241.1 GCA_902774165.1 Oscillospiraceae bacterium | reverse complement strand
ATGCCCGGACATGCGGATGATCTCGTTCTGCGAGGACCAGCTCTCGGGCGCGGAGATCGTGGAATTGGGCTTTGTGATATACGCGATATTTTCGATCGCCGCCGTGTCGACGGTTACGCTGCCGACGTCGACGCCGCGGTCTTTCACAAGCTCGACGGGAATGCGCGTGAGCGTTTCATCAACATCCGCGAGCTTTTCCGGCGCGGCGAAGGGCGAGAAGACGACGGTATAACTGCCGCTCTCATTCACCGGCGCGGCAAAGGAGACCGTCTGCGTTTCGCCGCTGATCATCTTGCGGTCGCGGCTCTCTCCGACGAAGTTCCCCTGCGCGTCGTACCACGCCGCGCCGTAGGAACCGATGCCCTGACGCTTCTGCGCCCGGATCGCGGCGACGATACCGGCCTGCGGGATCAGCGTGATCGCCGCCTCGGCGCAGTTGTCGGCGTCGAGCTTTACGGTTTTTTCCGCGTCCGCGATCGAGTAATAGCCGGAACCGGCGGAAAGCGTCAGCGTTTTGCCGCCGTCGATCAGTCTGTCTGCGTCCGTTGTGTTCCAAAGATAATACTGTCCCGAGGAAAGATCAGCGTTGCCGCTGTATGTATTCCACAGCCGTTTGCCGTCGATCTCGCCGGAGAGAGTGAATTCTTTGGAAAGATAGGTCAGATATTTCAGCGTCACTTCGTCCGCCGCGGCTTCTTTGTCAACGGAATAGGAGAGCGAAACGACCGAGGTCGGCATCTTTTTCAACGTGAGGTCGAGCGTTGCGCCGTCTTTCTGCGGCTTGGTCTCGAATCTATTGTTTTTAATGATCTTTCCGTCCGCATCCACGAGCAGATAGGATGTATACACTGCGCTGAAGCTGTTTTTCCCGTTGACCGCGGAAGAGCCGTAAAGCGTCAGGCTGTATTTGCCGGCGGTGTCCGACTGCGTATTTACGGAGTATCCGTAACCGTTTTTCAGTGTCTGATCCGCGCGAACGCGAATGCCGGGCAGCGCCTTGCCGTTCGCGTCTCTGACCGTGCCCGAGACCGTCACGGACGGGACGATCTGACGAAGTCCTTCGAACGAAACGACCCCTTCCGCAGCGGTAAAGCCGTTCTTTTTGCTTTTGTTGAACGCCTCATAATCGTAAAGTTTCGAATAAGACCTGCCCGCCAGCGTCACGGTATAATTACCGGCGGTCAGGAAGCCCGGGACCGCCCAGGCTTTGCCTTCGCTGTCGGTGACCGTCGCGCGGTATGCGTCGCCGGGGACGGGATTCCCGTCGGCATCCGTAATGCCGATCCCTTCAACGTAAAAGAAATCATTGTCAAAGTCGGTCTTCAGCGCGATCTCGCCGCTGTTGGAGAATTCGCCCTCATAATAGGCGACCGTCCGGTACTCTCCGGCGATCAGCGACTGTAACTGCGCGTCGGAATAAGTATCATCCGAAAAGGCATAGGCTTTCACGTCCTCCGCGACGGAGCGCCCTTCCCATACCGTCTTCTGTTCGCCGTCTTTTGTAATGACGAGCCGCGAATTGCCGAGCTTCGCAGCACGGTCGGCGATCGCTTTCGGAACGCTCACGCTGAGGACGCGGACCGGCTCGGAGACGGCGGATCTCATACAATTCTCATCGATCCGATCCCCAGAGCAGATACACTCGGCAAGATCGACGCTCGAATCGAACCCGGTGCGAACGAAGCTGTCCACCTGCTGCTGCGCCAAAGGAAGATAATCGGCGGGAACGCGCGCGATGATCTTCGGCACGGAAGAGTCCGTCACCTCGCTGTAGTCGCTGATCAGATTGAAGCGTTCCGCGTTCAGCTGCGACGGCGCGGTATGAATGCCGACGCGCAGGGTTGAACCCCGGATCTCCGTCGTGCCGAAGTAATGCATACAGGTAAAGAAGCTGTATTTTCCCGAGCCTTTCGACATAAAGGACAGGTCGACCGTGCTGTCAATGATCGTCTGGTCGATGCCGGGGTCAAACAGAGTAACACGCTCATCGTCCCCGCTCTCAACACGGCCGACGGCGTTCACCGTCAGAGACGATTTGTCCGTCATGTCGAGCCCCGCGGAGCTGAAGCCGTAAACGGTAGCCTTACCGTCCACGTTGATCGTAAGCCTGCCGCCGCGGATCTCCGAGTAGCCCATCGAAAGTCCGGTCACGCCGCGGCCGTTCCGGTTCGTCACATCGACCTGCGCCTTACCGTACAGGTGAAGGTGCTGCGGGAATATCCCGGATACGCCGCCTTCACTTCCCTCTGCGGCGAGGACCTTCACGTTGATCTCGGAAGTTTCGTCCACGGTCAGATTCTCGCAGCGCAGCGCATTCACGGAATTGCTCGACCCGTTTTCGGTCATGTCGATATTGAGCTTCGCGCGGTTCTCGAGCGCAATATCCACCGACATGCCTTTCTCATCGATCCCGATGAAATCCGGTTTATCCCACTGCGTCGCACCGTCGTGTACGCCGACGACCGTCATCTCGGAATTGTCAATCAGAAGATCGTTTGTATCACAATAGATCCCCCGCAGCGCGTGCGTAACGCGGAAATCTGCGCAGTCGCGCACGACCATGCCGTAGCCGTTGATATCGGCGGTGGCAAAACTGTTGTTCATACCGACGTAAGCGACGGGCTCCCTGACGCTCTCGCTCGAGATATTGACGGCGCAGTTGTCGAACGCGGCGACGCTCGNNGACGCTCGCGTTCAGCGCGCGCAGATCGCTGTAATAGCGCTGCTGCCCGGTCGCGTTTTCGGTCCACGCGACGTTCGAAAGGATGCAGGCGGCGCTGTTGGCGTCAATAAAGCCGGTCAGGCTCGCGCCGTCGACGCCCTTGATGAAGATATCGCTGTTGTTATCGGCGATCAGATTGCCTGCGTTCGCGCCGATCAGTTCGATCTCGAGGGGTCTATGTTCATATAACCGGATCGAATCAAAGACCGCGCCGTTCAGCACGATCTTGCTGAGATCTTTGCCCGCGGCAAGCGAGGCAGCCTCGACCGCCGCGCCGCAGTTGCCGGAAAGGGTCAGCGTGCGCGTATCCGGGTCAAAGAATACGCCGTTTTCCTCATTTTTCGGGAACGTGGTCTTCACTTCTCCCGCTTCGTCGAGCCCCGGACCGTAGGTATAGACCGTGTCGCCGACCGTGACCTTGAGCGGCGAGCAATAGATCCTTTTTTCAGCCGAATCCGTCAGCGGGACAGGTTCCGCGGCAGTCTCGGTCTCGTCTTTATAGACCGTCACGACCGTCAGGGTCGGCTTGAGGTAAGCGTCGTCGAGCAGGTTATACGGCACGGTCATCGTGATCGTATAGACCCCGTCGTCGTTCGGCCTCACGGTGCCGCTCCTACGGCGCACTTTATACGGATGTCCGTTGGTCTCATAGGTGTAGCACAGCTCGACTATGAAATAATTCACCGTCTCCGTATCGGTCGGCCCGGTGAATTCCACCTTGATCTGGTCGCTGTCGAAGACCTGATTGGTGTTCGCCGTGACGGAGACGATCTTCACCGGATCGTCCGCCGCAAGCGACACGAGCGGTACGCCCGTAAACAACAGGCAAAGACATAATATGACGGACAGAATCTTTTTCATTATTCATTCCTCCTAAATTTTTCGGATATATAGCTTATAATTTATTATAATATGCCCAACATTTTATGTCAATAAGAAATAAACGGGATTGTCGAGATTGTCAGCTCTGTGATGCATTATATCCGGGAGCCGGAACGCATATTTCCGCGGAGGGGAGGCCGGTCGATTCCGTATTGTAATTTTCTGGCTGATATAGTATAATTAAGGCAACACCGCACAATTCGGGCGTGCGGATTGCGCAGTAGATTTTTTCGTCAGATTGTACAGAGTCTCCGCAGGCAACCTGACGGTTGTTAAGGAGAATCTGTACAAGATGACGGAACAAAGATGGGGCAAGACGCGCATTCGTATTTGTGCGGTGTTGCCTTAAGCGTAATTTAATAAAGCGGAGTGAATTATGGAGCTGCTGAAATATGACGGAAAACACGTGCGCGCTGTCGATATCTATGGGGAAACGCACACGGGCGTTGCGGATTATTATTCCGCGGATTACTGCCTGCATGAATACGGGGAAAACGAAGAAGGGATCATCATTGAAGGATTCCTTATCTACAGGTCGCAGGTCGCCTCGATCGGGGAGATCGAAGTGCACGGGACTGCGGAGCTGCGTACGCAGAGGCTGACCCTGCGCAGATGCCGGCCGGAGGACGCGTACGCCCTGTACCGGTATCTCGGTTCGGATCCGGACATAGATCAATATTCCGGCTGGAATCCTTACGCCGCCCCGGAGACGGCGGAGGAAACGGTCCGCGGATTTATCGAAAATTATCGGGATGAACGCTTTTACGGCTGGGTGATCGATTCCGAAGACGTCCTGTTCGGGACGATCGGAGCCTATGACTATCAGGACGGCAGGATCGAGGTCGGCTTCAGCATCAGAAGAGCAGCCCGGGGACAGGGCTACGCGACCGAGGCGCTGAGGGTGGTATTGAAGTACCTGACGGAAAACGAGGGGATCCCCTGCGTGACCGCCTGGTGCGTCGCGGAGAACGCCGCTTCCCGGAGGGTGCTTGAAAAAGCGGGAATGCGCCTCGTCCGCGTCGAAAAGGACGGACTTGAGGTCGGCGAACGGAAATATGATAAGATGTATTTTGAGTATATAAAGGAATAGTGAATAAAAATGACGGAATATAAGTTTTACGGCTGGGAAACCGCCGATATCAAAGACCCGCACGGGCTCACGCCCCGCGATTACTACGACCTGCTTTCAGAGATCTGGTGCGCGGAAACCTGCGCGCCGAGGATGCGCTCCGACTGGTCCCCTGAGAATAAAACGCTGGGTCAGTGCTCGATCACGGCGTTTCTGATGCAGGATCTGTACGGCGGAAAGGTTTACGGCGTACCGCTCGGCGACGGGAACTTCCATTGCTTCAACGTCGTCGGCGGCTGCACGTTCGATCTGACGAGCGAGCAGTTCGGCGACGTCGTATTGAACTATGACAACTGTCCCGAACAGTTCCGCGAGGTCCATTTTGCAAAAGAGGAAAAGCGGGGGAGATATGAGTCGCTGAAAGCCCGGCTTCTTGCGCGGGCAGATGCGCTTGTGTAACCGCTTTAATGTGATTAAGTCTTCGTAAACAAAATGGAAGCCGTACATCCGTTTTGACCGCTTTCTCCGAAAGCGCGCTCTCAACGATGTACGGCTTTTTTTATTATTATCTTTTCAGGCTTGAAGGTCCCGGAACCGCGGCATGCCGTGCGGATCTCTTCCCGAAATGCCTCAGAGTTTATTTATGACAGTTCTCCCCACGCGCACTGCAGCTGCTCGATGATCGGCAGGTGCTGCGGGCACGCCGCCTCGCAGGCGCCGCAGCCCACGCATTGATCCGCGCCGGCGCCGTTCTCCCTGATCCGCTTCAGCCCCCAGTCCTTCGCCGGGTCCGTGCAGTAAAGGGAGACGTTGTTCCATGCGGAGAAGATCCCCGGGATGTTCACGCCGTTCGGGCAGGGCATACAGTATTTGCAGCCGGTGCAGCCGATCTTCGTGCGGTCAAGATAGGCTCTGCGCACGTTCTCCATCAGTTCCAGCTCCGCGTCGTCCATCGCGCCCGCTTCCACGGTGTCGAAAATGCGCAGGTTTTCTTCGATCTGCTCCGGTTCGTTGCAGCCGGAGAGAACGACCGAAACCTCCGGGTGGTTGCAGAGCCAGCGGAACGCCCATTCCACCGCGGAGCGCTTCACCGGGAACGCGTCGTAAAGCGCCTGCACGTTTTCCGGCGCTTTGGAAAGCCGTCCGCCCAGCAGCCCCTCCATAATGACGACGGGGATTTTTTTCTCTCCCGCAAGCTTCAGTCCCTTCAGACCAGCCTGATTCTCCACGTCCATAAAATTATACTGGATCTGCACCATATCCCAGTCGTAATCGTTCAGGATATACTCAAAATCCTCGTAAGGACCGTGGAAGGAGAAGCACTTGAAACGGATCTTTCCCTCCCGCTTCATCTCATCGAAGAATTCCGGCGCGCCGATGGCCTTGAAGGATGCCCATTCTTTTTTGTCTACGCCGTGCATCAGGTAAAAGTCGATATGGTCGGTCTGCAGCTTTTTCAGCTCTTCCGCAAGAAGCGCCTCCATGCTTTCCCGGTCCTTCACCGCGCCCAGCGGCATCTTTGTGGCGATGGTGACTTTTTCGCGGTAACCGTCCCGCAGCGCTTTGCCCAGAACGATCTCCGAGGTTTTGTTCAGATAGACGTAGGCGGTGTCGATATAGGTGACGCCCCCGTCGATCGCCTGACGGATCAGGTTGATCGCCTTCTGCTCGTCGATCGTGCTGTCGCCGGACGCCTCGCCGTTGAAGCGCATACATCCGAGACCGAACGCGGACGTCTGCACGCCCAGCTTGCCCATCTGGCGGTATTTCATAGCGAATTCCTCCCTGCTGCGAACGGATTTCCCCCCCGTTTTATATAATAGAGTTTATTGTTTTTTCGTGTATCATTCAAAACGAAAGCGCTGCCCGCAGCGAGCGGAACGCCGCGATAACGGCGTTGAAGATCATTTTCAGAAAGTCGAATATGCCAAGACTCTGCAGCGTGTCTCCCGTGCCGCCCTCGACGCGCCGGTCAAATTCCGTTTTGCGCAGCGCGTCGGTATACGGCTGCCTTTTGTCGTAGACGGGAGCCTTGCCGTTCGTCATGGTAAACACCAGAGTTCTTGCGCCGAGGGGCGTGACGCTGCCGTTCAGGGAATAATTGACCGTGATATCCGCCGTGATCCCGCCGACGCCGGGCAGAACGCCCCGGACCGGCAGGACGCAGGATCCGCCGGGTTCGAGCTCCACACGGCCCTTCAAGTCGAACGCCGCGACCGTCATATCCGGCTGCACGTACTGCATCTGCGACGTTATGATATTCAGCATACCGTACACCGCGTGCGTATAAAGCCCGTCCTTGTTTGTAAGCGGCCTTATACCGTAGAACGCGCGGTTTATTATGCTGTTTCCGTCTATTGCAAGCAGCTTTTTCATACTCACTCTTTCATAAATTCTTCTGTTTCTTCTCTACTTGGCCTACTTGACGCCGCGCCCGGGCGCGTGACCGATAACGATGCGAAGGCGGACGCGAATTTCATAGCGTCGACCATGCTTTTGCCCTCGGCAAGAGCCGTGCAGAGCGCGCCGTTATACGCGTCGCCCGCTCCGGTCGTATCGACCGCTTTTACGGGCTTTGCGGGT
>CACYHJ010000240.1 GCA_902774165.1 Oscillospiraceae bacterium | reverse complement strand
CGCCTGCGCGGGGATTCAATAAATCCTGATTTGTCGCGCAGCGACAAATCAGGATTTAACGGCAATCGTCAATCGGCATTCGGCAATCGTGCCTGTCAAATAGACGCTCAGCGTAATATTCAGGATGATCTTGTAAAATATACAGAATTGTAAAATTGACGATGGCTGTAATATAAAATAACAGGCGTCAAATTTACAATACGAATGCCGATTGCCGGTCGGGCGTCAGCCCGACAAATCCAGTATTTATACTTTAAAAGGAGAATAATATCATGCAGCAAGTTTACGATTTTCTGAAAAAATGCGGGACCTATTATCTCGCTACCTGCGACGGCGACCGGCCGCGGGTGCGTCCCTTCGGAACCGTTGACGTCTTCGAGGGGAAGCTCTATTTCCAGACCGGAAAGAGCAAGGACGTATCGAAGCAGATCGAAAAAAATGCGAATATCGAGATCAGCGGTATGGCGGACGGCAAATGGATCCGCCTGTGCGGCGAAGCAATCGCTGACGACCGGGTCGAGGCGAAAGCGCATATGCTGAACGCCTATCCGGAGCTGAGGGCAATGTATGACGAGCACGACGACAACACAATCGTATACTATCTGAAAAACGCGACTGCCGCGATTTGTTCGTTCACCGACGCGCCCGTGATGATCCGTTTCTGATACGCCATGGAGAATAACTATGATTCGCTGAAAATCGAAAATCAGCTCTGTTTTCCGCTTTACGCCTGTTCCAAGGAGATCATCCGCAGATATAAACCGCTGCTGGACGATCTGGACCTGACCTATACCCAGTACCTGGCAATGATGGTGCTGTGGGACAGGCGCAGAGTCAACGTCAAGGCGCTGGGGGAGTGCCTGTATCTTGATTCCGGCACATTGACGCCGCTGCTCAAGAAGCTGGAGCAAAAAGGGTATATCACCCGTTCCCGCAGTGAATCCGACAACCGGAATCTCGACGTCGAGATCACACAGGATGGGATGCTGCTGCGCGAAAAAGCCGTCTGTGTGCCTTCCGAAATGGGAAAATGCGTTGACCTTTCTCCGGAGGAAGCGGTTTTTCTGTATCAGATCCTGTACAAGATTCTGGGAAAGATCGATCCGTCGGGTCACGGCAGGGAGGACGAAGACGGTACGGATCCATGATATGGAATGAAAAAAGGAGCTCTGAACGTCGTTCGGAGTTCCTTCATTTTTTCTTATCCGGTCACCTTCAGCGAAATCAGGCCGAAAAACTCTCTTAAAACATAAGTCGGCAGAAGCAGAAGCGGCGTTTTTGAAGGGATCGCGGAGAGGTTGTCCGCGTAGCCCGACGCGATGACGGATGCGCGGTATTGGTGAAATCCGTCTGTAACAATGGCGAGATCATGAGAAAAACCGTGTTCCTCGATGATTGCCATGGAAAACGCGATGTTTTCCTTCGTTGACGTGGAACGGCCCTCCATATACAGCCGCTGCGGCGCAATCCCTGCGGCGGTCAGCTCGTTGTACATGCACTGCGCCTCGCTGATTTCCTCGTCGTGACCCTGTCCGCCGGAAAGAATACAGACCGCGTCAGGATGTTCGCTCAGATAGTCCTTTGCCGCGGCAATGCGTTTTGTCAGCATTCTTCCGGGGGCGGAGCCCCGGACCTTGCAGCCAAGCAAAACGACCGTTTCCGTCCCCTGTGGAGCGGATTTTGCCGCCCGGATCATTTTTTCGCCGAGGAACGCCGTAACGCACAGCACAGCGGCGAACGCAAGGGAAACTCCGATCAGGACGATTTTCCCCGGCAAGCCTTTCCAGAAGGTTTCAACGAAGCGTAAAACCGGTCTGCGGAAGAGAACAAGCATTCCCCCCGCGAGACAGAGCGCCATCCCGGCTGCGTTGCCGACGTTCAATACCCCGTAAAGCGGGAGCGGAAGCGCAAACCACAGAAACCCGAGTCCCAGCAGGCAGAGCAATATTATAATCTTCATAGTTCCTCCGGCGCCGCGTATTATCTTTGAGATTTTCTGTTGCTTCAAGGATTTCACTTCTTTTTCGGGACGGTGTTTATTCCTCTGCGTCGGCATTGCCTGTGTCCGCGGCGCGCACGGTTACGGTCGCGCGCCATTTTCCCGCGCCGGATTTGTCCGGCTTCAGTTTCAGTTTTAATAAGTATTCGCTTCCGTTCTCCGCGATTCCCCGGGAAATATATTTATTCTGAAAATCAGGCGTCCAGCCTTCCGTTCGGATTGTGATCCCCAACTCCGGGACGAAAAACTTCGCGGCTGCGACGCTGCGGATGATTTCGCCCTTGGACATATAACTGCCGGGGATCCGGACGGTATGGACAAGACCGGTTTCCTGCAGCGCCTGCGCGGCGGCGAGCTTCTTTCTTTTTTTTCGCTCCTTCTGCCGGGCGTTTCTTTTTTTGTGCTGAAGCCGGCTGCGTTCCGCGAGCCTTGCGCTGTATTGCCCAACCGCTTCTTCAATATTCAGGCGCGTAAAAACTTGCGCGGTCATGCGGGCGTCGTTCAGCGCGTCATGTGCGTCGAATTTTTCAGCGCCCAGCGTTTCCACCGCGTCCGCAAGACTGCACTGCCTGCCCTGCTTGCCGATCTGCCAGTCGTAAATCAATTGAAGATCGTACCAGCGGGGGAGAATATCGGGGCTGATACCGTAGGTCTGCATATTCACACGGAAAACGGGAATATCGTCCGTCCCCCAGGTAAACAACCGGAAATCGCCGCCGCACCAATGCAGAAAGAGGGCGAACGCTTCCGGGAAGGAATATCCTTCCTCGGCGAGGATCGCATCGGTCAGACGGGTGATCTTCGCGACGCCCCGATGCAGTTTCCTGATAAATACCGGACGGATCAGGATCTGAAACGTGTCCGTTTGCTCGTAATGCTCGTTGAGCTTTACCGCGCCGATCTGGATCACTTCTCCGCAGGACTTTATGGGAGCGCCGGCCGCGTTCTGTTTGGAATAGACCTGATTCCATTCAAGATCAAGGATGATATACTCCATTTTCCGCCTCCTTCCGACGTTCTTCCCTGTTTTTTAATATTATACTGAATAATCTGCGGCTCGTCAATATATATTCCGGCGGAATAAAGAAAAACACCGGCAGGATGCCGGTGTCGGGGGAATAAAAATGTCAGTCTTCTTTGACAAACGGAGCGTCGGGCGCGTTTTTCTTCACGCTCTCAATGCCGTTCAGGCAGCCGGCTTTCGCCTTGTACCCCTCGCTGACCGCGATGATCTCGCCGTTTCTTGCTTTGAGGCGGAAACGATACTCTCCCGATTTGTCAAGATAAACTTCAAATTTCGGGTGCTTGACGGTCGCGAAATTCTCAACGGTCTGATCTTCGATCTCGCCGACGCAGTTGGTCTTGACGCTGTTGATGCCGTTCATGCAGGCGGCTTCGGTGGTGTAAACCTCGCTGGTGGCGATGACCTCGCCGTTGCCGGCTTTCAGGTCAAACTTGAAACCGGTCTTCGTCTCTTTCACTACGAATTTTCCCATGATAGAAATCGCTTCCTTTCGTATTTGTAGAACGTGTGAAAACTTTGTTCACAACTATATCATATCATAACCGGATCATGATGTCAACTAAAAACCGGAAAAGCAAACGCAGTCCGGGATTACCGATCCGTGCCGTAGATTCGCACACAGTTGTCCCGAAAGATTTTTCGGTATGCGTCGTCCGTCAGATCCATTGCAAGCAGACGGTCGATTTCCGGTTTTTGCGGCCACAAAGGGTAATCGGTGCCGAACATGACCCGATCCTCGCCCCAGATTCGGATCTGTTCCTTTGCACGTTCTACGCCGAGCCAATGGGTTGTGGAAGAACAGTCGACGGAGATGTTGTCAAAATCGGTCAGAAGCCTTGTCGCGTCGTCCCAGACGCTCCAGCCGCCGAAATGCGCGCCGACAAAATTGAGCCGGGGGAAGGCTTTGAGAATGTTCACGATCCGCGGCGGGTTGGAAAAATCATAACGGTAATCCCCGGTATGAACGAGCACCGGCAGCCCTTTGGCCTCGCAGATTTCATAGACCGGCATGATCCGGGGGTCGTCGGCGGGGAATTTCTGGATGTCCGGGTGCAGCTTTACGCCCTTGAGGCCGAGACGGATCAGCTCGTCCATCGCGGCGGGAATATCCTCAACGTCCGGATGCATGGTCCCTAGTCCCGTGAACGCGCCGCCGCTTGCGCTGACGGACTGCGAAATAAACACGTTGATGGAATGCACCTGATGCGGCGTCGTCGCGACGGAATGCACGATAAAGTGGGTGACGCCGTTCTCCCTGCCCTGCCGGATCAGCGTATCGCAGGTGCCGTCAAGCTGCTCATCCGGAATCGTCGGGTAAAACGCGGTCACCGCGTCCACGGCTTTGTGCGCGATCTTGTCCGGATAAATGTGACAATGGGCGTCATAGATTTCTGTGACCATCGGAATCCCTTCTTTTCAAAAAAGAATACCCGCTGATGCAAAGACGATATGATCAATATCGGATCATTTCCCATCAGCGGGCTGTGTTCCTTGACAACCGTCAGGTTGCCTGCGGAGACTCTGTACAATCTGACGAAAAAATCTACTGCGCAATCCGCACGCCCGAATTGTGCGGTGTTGCCCTAAGCTGTTTCGATGCTGGCGTCTTTCTGCAGGCCGAGTTTTTCCACCGCCTGCTCGCGCATCTTGAATTTCTGGATCTTTCCCGCGTCGTTCATCGGGAAGCCGTCGACAAAATCAACGTATTTCGGCACCTTGTGCTTTGCCATATGGTCCCGCACGTACTGCTGCATTTCCTCGGCGGTCATGGTCTCGCCCTCTTTCAGAATCACGCAGGCCATGATCTCCTCGCCCAGCGCCTTATCCGGCACGCCGATGACCTGCACGTCGCTGACCTTCGGGTGCGTATAGATAAATTCCTCGATCTCTTTCGGGTAGATATTTTCACCGCCGCGGATGATCATATCCTTGAGCCGGCCGGTGATGCGGTAGTTGCCCTCCGGCGTGCGGCAGGCCAGGTCGCCCGTGTGCAGCCAGCCATCCTTGTCGATGGCGCTGGCGGTGGCCTTGGGCATCTTGTAGTAGCCCTTCATGATGTTGTAGCCCCGGGCCACGAATTCGCCGATCACCTCGTCCGGGCAGTCCTCGCCGGTCTCCGGGTCCACGATCTTGCACTCGATCTCCGGGAAGGCGCTGCCCACGGTGGCCACGCGCACCTCCAGCGGGTCGGTGGTGCGGCTCATGGTGCAGCCGGGGGACGCCTCGGTCTGGCCGTAGACGATGACGATCTCCGGCATGTGCATCTTCTCCACCACGTCCCGCATCACGGCGATGGGGCAGGGGCTGCCGGCCATGATGCCGGTGCGCATGTGGGAAAAGTCGGTCTTATCAAAGTCGGGATGGGCCAGCATGGCGATGAACATCGTGGGCACGCCGTGGAAGGCGGTGATGTGCTCGTTGTGGATGCAGGCCAGGGACGACTTGGGCGAAAAGTAGGGCAGGGGCAGTATGGTGCCGCCGTGGGTCATGGTGGCGGTCATGGCCAGCACCATGCCGAAGCAGTGGAACATGGGCACCTGTATCATCATGCGGTCCGCGGTGGACAGGTCCATGCCGTCGCCGATCATCTTGCCGTCGTTGACGATGTTGTAATGGGTCAGCATCACGCCCTTGGGGAATCCTGTGGTGCCGGAGGTGTACTGCATGTTGCAGACGTCGTTTACGTCGACGGCGGCAGCCATGCGGCGGATCTCCTCGATGGGCGTGCGGTCCGCGTATTCCAGCGCCTCATCCCAGGTCAGGCAGCCCTTCTGACGGAACCCGACGGTGATCACGTTCCGCAGGAAGGGAAGACGTCTCGCGTGCAGCGGCTGGCCGGGCTTGAGATCCTTCAGCTCCGGGCAGAGCTCGTTGATGATCTCTTTATAGTCGGAATCACGGTAGCCGTCAATCATAACAAGCGTGTGGGTGTCGGACTGCCGGAGAAGATATTCCGCCTCATGGATTTTGTAAGCAGTGTTCATCGTGACAAGTACCGCGCCGATCTTCGTGGTCGCCCAGAAGGTGATATACCACTGCGGCACGTTGGTTGCCCAGATCGTGACCTGATCGCCGGCCTTCACGCCCAGAGAAACCAGCGCCCGGGCGAACTCATCCACGTCGTCGCGGAACTGCGAGTAGGTCCGCGTATAGTCGAGCGTCGTGTATTTGATGGCGATCTGGTCCGGGAATTCTTCAATGACGCTGTCCAGGACCTGTGAGAAGGTCTTTTTGATCAGCGTTTCCTTCTCCCAGAGGAAGGCGCCGGTATGTGTTTTGTTGTAATAAAGCTGACGTCTGCCTGCGCGGTCGCGCTCAAAGCGGCGCATGGTGGTGTTGAAATGGGTCAGGATGATATCCAGGTCCGGAAGCTCCCGGTCCCAGCCGGGATTCCAGCGCAGCGAAATGAATCCGTTGTAGTTGACAGAATTCAGCGCGTTTGTGAACTCCGCGACGGGAAGCTCGCCCTCGCCCAAAAGCTCAAAGCAGGGCTTGCCGTCGGGATCGGAACGGAAATCGCGGATATGGACGTGTTTCACATAGGCACCCAGGTTCGTGATGCTTGTCTGCGCGTCCTCCTGCGCGATCACGAATGTGGAATAAATATCCCACAGCGCGGCGAGACGGTCGTCCGCAAACCGGTTCAGAAAATCCCGGATTTTCGCGGTATCCGCATATACGCCCGTGGTTTCCACCAGAAGGCAGACGGGTTTTGCGCCGATTTTCTCAAGAAGAGCGGAAATGATTCTCTCACATTCGTCCGGATCTTCGTTTTTTGTATGAATGGAAATATTCTCAATGTTGAGATTCATCGCCAGCGCAAGACAGTCGCTGAATTCCGACGCAAATTCCGCCGAGGTGAGATCCGCGACGGTGTTGACGCAGGGGATGCAGAGACCGCGGCTTGCCAGCGCTCTGCGGGAGGCGGCGGAAAGCTCGGGATTTGCCGGGCTGTTCTTGTCGTGAAAGAGGGGCGCGTAAATGTTGTAGATCTCAACGCCCTGCAGGCCTGCGTCCTTCGCGCTGTCGCAGAATTCGTTCCAGCTGTAGTCCGCCCAGTTCTTGATGGAAAATGAAAGCTTCACGGCTCAGTCCTCCTCGTAAACGATTTTGTTCAGCGCGCTGATGTATGCGCGGATTGACGCGCCGATAATGTCGGTGGAAATTCCGCTGCCGGAATAGATCCTCCCGTGGGAACGCAGCTTTACGACGGCGCTGCCCATGGCCTCGGTGCCTTCGGTGACGGTCTGGATCTGAAAGTCGTCCATTTCATAGTGATGGCCGATGATCTGCTCGATCGCCTGGAACGACGCGTCGATGGGGCCGTCGCCCACGCCCACGCTGCAGCGCTTTTCACCGTCATGAATCAGCGTGATGTTCGCAGTGGCGGTCAGCACGTTGCCGCTGTTGATCACATAGCTTTCCAGCCGGTAGATGGAGGGAACCTGCATGGCGGTGCTGGCGACGATGGCGTCCAGCTCCCTCGCGCCGACAAACTGCTTCTTTACCGCGATCCGGCGGAACGCCTCATATACTTTGTTGTTGTCCTCGTCGGAAAGCTCGTAGCCAAGCTGATGAAGCACCTTCACAACCTCGGAGATCTCGTCGTTCTTGTTCAGCGTGATGTTGGGCAGATCATTGCCGGCGCCTGCTTCCCGTACGCTGTTTTCGCCGCCTTTGACGCCGATCATGCGAGTCAGCCGGTCTGTGATGCGCGTCAGTTCTGTCGTCCTCAGTCCGATGCAAACGTCCATTGCCGCGCCCTTCACGCGTACAAGCCGGGCTATCTGCGTCAACGTGGTGCAGCCCGCGGGGATCGCGGTGCATTTTACGCCGTCTGCGCCCGCAGTGATCGCCGCTGCGGTACAGGCTGCCGCCATGCTCATTTCGTCGCTGATCTGAACATAAAGCTCCGCGCTGTCGATTGCGGGGACCGCAGTGCGGATGCCGGTGATAAAATCGGAAAATTCCCCGGGCAGCAGAACGCCGGCGGTATCGCAGAGCGTCACGCCGGCAGCGCCGGCGGAAAGCGCGGCAGAGACCGCATCGGAAAGAAATTCCGTTTCCGCCCGGGTCGCGTCCTCAAACGTCGCGTAAACAGGGCAGCCGAACTCCGCGCAGGCTTTGACCTGCGCGCTGATCGCGGAGATCATAACGGGAGCCTTCATGTGGCTGACGTATTCCATCTGTACCGGGGAGGACGGAATAAAAATATCAATCGCCGGTTTTTTCGCGTTTCTGATACTTTCCCAGATCTGCGCGGGGTCCTTTTCCGTCACCGGAACGGAAGCGATAATCGCTGCGTTAACGTTTGCGGAAACCGTTTTGTTGAAAAGCAGATCCGCCTTGCCGCCGCTGACGGCGGGGAGCTCTATCGCGTCAACGCAGAGTCGGTCTGCGCTGTTTGCCGTTTCGAGTTTTTCCTTGAAACGCTCTGCGGCACTTTTTAATTCCCCGATGAAACGTTCTTTTTCACTTCTATCGGCGCTGCGTCAAGCGCGTCGGATCTTCTCGACCGCGAACGCCGCCCGTTTCGGAATCGTCTGCTCGCTCCTGCTCGCAGGCGCGTCGACTCAGACGTTCGCGGTCTGTGACGGCGAAGCCGCCGACGAGGCTGCGGCCGAGAAATCTGATTCTCAGGCTGAGAAGAAACATCGGTTT
>CACYHJ010000239.1 GCA_902774165.1 Oscillospiraceae bacterium | reverse complement strand
TGTACGCGCTGCTCGCGGATATGCTGCAGAACCCGTACGCGCGGGAGAACGGAGAACTCGTGCCCGCAAAAAAAGGGATCCTCGCGGGATCCCCGGTTTCGGGCTTTCTTGCGAACCTGTTCCTTGCGGACCTGGACCGGTATTTTGAGAACAATCAGACCCTTTACGCCCGGTACTCGGACGATATCATCATTTTCTCCGCTTCGGAGCCGGAGCTGCTGGCGCAGATCGGCGTGATCCGCGCCTTTCTCGCCGAACGCGCCCTTCGGGTCAACGAGGCGAAGGAATTCCGGACCGCGCCGGGGGAAGGCTGGACGTTCCTCGGCTTTTTCTGCCGGGACGACCGGGTGGATATCGCGGAGAAATCAAAGCGGAAGCTCAAGAAAAAAATGAAGCGCAAGGCCCGCGCGCTCATCCGCTGGAAACGGAAAAAGGGCGCCGAGCCGGAGCGCGCCGTCCGGGCATATCTCCGGTATTTCAACCGCAAGCTCTACGACAACCCGGTCAACAACGAGCTGACCTGGTGCCGGTGGTACTTCCCCCTGATCACCACGGCGGATTCGCTGAAGGAGCTGGACGCCTACATGCAGCAGTGCGTCCGCGCGGTGGCGACGGAGAAAAACACAAAAGCGAGGTTCAATTTCACATACGAACAGATGAGGGCCTGCGGCTACCGGACGCTTGTCCACAGCTATTATGATTTCCGGAAAAACGGCGCGGATCACGGCGCCGTTCCCGCCCCGCGCGATTGACGCGGCGCGTCCGGATATGCTATACTTATAAAGAAGCGGGGCGCAGCCGCCCCGAAAAACACCACGGAGGCCGCAAATGAAGATCTTACTGAAAAACGCGGACATCCTGCAGCGGGACGCGGCGGGATATTCGGTACTGAACAACGCCTGTCTCGCCGCGGAGGGCGCGTATATCACCCACGTGGGCAAGAACCGCCCCGACGGAGAATTTGACGAGACGGTTGACATGCGCGGCAAGCTTCTGATCCCGGGGCTTTACAACTGCCACGTCCACGCGCCGATGGTGCTGCTGCGGGGCGTCGGCGGAGACCTGCCGCTGGACCGCTGGCTGCGGGAGGAAATTTTCCCCCGGGAGGCGAAGCTGACCGAGGAAGCGGTGCTTGCCGCCAGCCGGCTGGCGATTGCGGAGATGCTCGCCTGCGGCACCGTGAGCTTCTCCGACATGTACTTTTTCCCGGAGCAGACCGCCCGGGCCGTGGAGGAGAGCGGGATCAAGGCGAACCTGACGAACGCGGCGAACGGGCGCATCCGCGTCGATTTCGGCATCCACGCGGAGTATACCTGCGATTTTGAAACCGTGCGGGAATACGCGGACGTCTGCGCCTCCCACGGGGGCAGGATCCACCTGCATCTGGCGGAGACGCGGAAGGAAGTCGACGAATGCATAGAAAGAAATAAAAAAACGCCGGCGCAGTGGTTCCGCGACGCGGGGGTGTTCCGCTCCCCCGCCGCGGCGGCCCACTGCGTGGCGATGACAGACGGCGACCTTGAGATCCTGCGGGAGCACCGCGTCAGCGTGATCCACAACCCCACCAGCAACATGAAGCTGGGCAGCGGCTTCGCCCGCATCCCGGAAATGCTGCGCATGGGGATCAACGTCGCCCTGGGCACCGACGGCGCCGCCAGCAACAACAACCTGAATCTTTTTGAGGAGATGCACCTTGCCGGGCTGATCCACAGCGGCTTCGCCGCCTCCCCCGCGCAGATTCCGCAGGCCGCCGCGGCGGACATGGCGACCGTCAACGGCGCGAGGCTGCAGGGACGGGAGGATTGCGGCGCGCTGGCGCCGGGATTCCGGGCGGATATCACGGCGATTGACCTGGACCGGCCGCACCTGACGCCCTTCCGCGACCCCGTCGGGATGCTGATCTATTCCGCCCAGGGCAGCGACGTGTGCCTGACCATGGCGGACGGGAAGATCCTTTACCGGAACGGGGAATACAAAACCCTTGACGTCGAGAAAACCCTTGCCGAGGCCCGCGCGTTCCGGTTCTGATCAGCCGCAGACCCGTTTCAGCGCTTCGCCGGTCTGTTTCTGCCGAACAGCAGCCCGCAGAGAAACGCCGCGCCGGCGGCGGCGCAGAGAATCGGCAGCCGATGGGTCCCCGCCGGGGACGCGAGCCCCGTCAGCGCCGCATGGAACGCCGCGCTGAGAACCGCCCACAACGCCGCGCAGACGACGCGCGGCAAGGGCGTCCGGAAGCTGAAAATCCCCGCCGAGACCGCCGAGGAAACCGCGGCGGCGGCAAGGTAGCCGAGCCAGACCCTTTCAAACGACACGGCAAACGCGAACAGGACCGCGGCCGCGGCGAGAGCGGCGGCGACGAAGGCCGCAGCCCCCGCGAGCCCCGCGAAAAGCACCGCCGGGAACACCCTTTGCATCGCAAGAGTGTTCCCGGCTTTTTTCTCTTTATCCGAACGGTTCCTCCGCGCGGATTTTCGCAAACCGACAGTACTCACAAACGATCACCTCGGTTTATCCTATGCGCGCGGCGGGCGGAATAGAACAGGCGGCCCGTTATTCGCCCTTCATATCCAGCAGCTTCACCTTGCCCAGATACGCTTCCTCGCTGACGCGGATGGAATCGAAGATGGCGGCGGTGATATCGTCCTCGGTCACGCCCAGCTCCCGGCAGTAGCGCGGGTCGGTGAACAGATCAAGATCCATGATATACGGCAGCTGCAGCGGGTCCATGCCGCTGTCGATGCCCCGGGCGGCGTAATCCTTCACGATGCCGCCCATGCCCATCTTCATCATCCACGGGGGGATCGAAACGATCTTCCGGTCCGCGCCCATGCCGCGGGCGTCGTAGACGATCTTCAGAAACTGTTTCCACTTCATATTATACATGCCGATGGGCCACGCGCGGAAGCCGTGGGTCTGCTTCTCCGCCGCGCCGGCGATGCACTGCCCCACCTGGCGGGCGGTGAGCATGGTGGTGCCGCCCTTCGGGTAAAGGGTGCAGGGCAGCTTGTCCATCATGGCGATCTGCTCGATCAGCACCACCCACACCGGGCGTCTGCCGGGCTGGGTGCCGAAGATATAGGGCAGCTCCAGCACCGAGACGTCAAAGTCCCTGTCGGCGTACCGTCTGCACACGTTCTCCTGGTCGATGCGGCTGCGGAAATAGGGGTTGCGCTCGCAGAGCTTCATATCCGGGCGGGCCTTGACAAGCCCGGAGAAGTAGGAGCCCAGCACCACGGCGCGCTTCATGCCCATCTCCTTGCAGATCGGCAGAAGCCGCTCCAGCGGCGCGATGTTATACTTATAGTAATACTCATAGACCGGTGCGGGGAACTCGACGCGCTCGTCCACGCCCGCCGCGAAAATGAACACCTCGCAGCCGGCGGCGATCTCTTTGAATTCCTCGTCGCTGATCTTGTTGATGTCGGAGAATACGATCTCCATCTCCTCGGGGATCGGCGCGCCCTCCGGCAGGGGCGGCAGCGCCACGCTCTTGACCTGATGGCCGCGGTCAATGAGAATTCTCGCGGCCTCGCAGCCCAGAAGGCCCGTGCCGCCGATCATAAATACTTTCATAGCGTTCTTCCTTTCATGACTTGATTTCGCGTGATCGTGATACATATTATATTATAAATGAATCCCGGCTTAACGCAGAACGCCGATCTTCACGGTTTTATCATCCGGGCCGTCCCTCGTCCCGCAGCACGGACGCGCCGAACGCGCCGGCGCCGCCGTCATAGGACAGCCTCCGGTTCCACAGAAACGCGTTGTCCGGCCCCGGAGTGAGCCGGCGCAGGTGCCCGAACGCTTCCTCGGGATCGACCGCGCCCTTCGGGCGGTACATATACTCCGCCTCCTGCGCAAGATACGCCGCGGGGTCTTTTTTTGCAAGGCCGTAAACACTGCAGCGCTTGCGCACGTTTTCCCGCCAGAAGCCGGCGGGGATTTCGGCGCGCTTTTCCGTCGGGAACCGCTCCAGCAGATCATACCACAGCGTCGCCATCCGGTCGCGCAGATCCCCCGCCGCCTGCGGCAGGCTTTCCCCGGGAGTGAACGCCTCGCCGATCTTCACGCTGCAGACGCCGTCCCGGAACAGGCAGTACATGGGAACGATCGGCACGCCGGTCTCCTGAGAGATTCTGACCGCGCCGGAGAACATCGGCAGCATGGGCAGGTGGGGCGTGACGTTCCAGAGGCCCTCCGGATAAAGCAGGATCCGGTGCCCGAGCCGGACGTGCTCCGTCAGGGCCTCCGCCGCCCGGCGGCGATCCTCCGGATCTGTCCGGTCCACCCAGACCAGGCCGTTGAAGCGCATCATCAGGCCGCTGGGCGTGCGCCGGTCGACGTCGCTGGCAAGCACGTAAAAATGCTTTTTCAGCACCGAGATCGCTGTCGGCAGATCGTCGTAGCCGAAATGATTCGCAACAAAAATACACGGCTGCTTCGGGACGGTCCCCTCGACCCGCACTTTGTACCGCCGCATCAGAAGCGTTGCGGCGAGCACGTAATAATGGATCACCTTCAGCGGGACGTCCGCAATTTTCTTTTTCAGGGACAGGTCGCTCCCTCCTTGTCTGACGCGCAAGTCACGCGCCGCGCGGTTCTCGCGTCTTATTCTTCGCCCTTGAGGAATTTTTCGATGGCCTGCAGATACAGGATCATCGTGCTGTCGACGGACATGAAGATCTCATGCCGGCTGTTCGGGAACTGGATCAGCCTGCCGTCCGGCAGCAGCGAGACGAATTCGTTCTCTTTCTCGCTGACGACGCTGGTATCCTCCGCCGGCTGGCAGAGCAGCAGCGGGCAGGTGATGTTCCGGCAGCGGGCGGGGTCGAGGTTCTTTCTGACGACCCGCGCGCTCTCCCGCACCCAGCGGTTGGACGCCATGTTGGTCTGCAGCAGAGGTTCGTTGTTTCTCTTTTCGTGATAATAATCAAACCGCGCCTTGCTGGTGTCGTGGCTTTTCTCATAGGTCGCGGTCGGGTCGTAGGGGCCGTGGGCGAACACGGGCTTGTCGCCCTGCCCGAACACGGTCGCCGCCTGCATGATCGCCGCGGCGAGGCCGGGCGACATGGGCATCTGCGCCTGGATCATCGGGGCGGACAGCACCGCCTTGTCGAACACGCCGGGATAGGTCTGCAAAAACTGCGCCGCGATCGCGCCGCCCATGGAGTGGGCGTAGAGGAACAGCGGCTTGTCCTGCGGGACCGCGGGCTTCACCACGGTTTTCACCAACGCGTAAAGGTCCTTCACATAGGTCTCGAACCGGTCGATGCACACCAGCTGCGGCTGATCGGGGTATTTGCGCCAGGACCTGCCGTGGCCGCGGTGGTCTATCGCGAAGACGTTGAATTTCATCGTCAGGAAGCAGAAGGACATCTCGCGGAATTTCTCCGCGCTCTCGGTGAAGCCGTGGGAGATCACCACGGTGCCCTCCGCGTCGGGAATGAGATACTTTTCGTAATGGATCTCATTGCCGTCGAAGCTTTTGAAGAAGCCGTCCTCCCGCAGCTCGGCAAGATAAGGTTCCACCCGGGTTTCCATTTCCTCCGCGTAGTTTTCCTCGCGGACGGGAAGTTCTTTGATGTAAAGCGCCATCGTTTTTCCTCCTGTATGTAAATTAATTATTTTGCTGTAAACGGTCAGCCGGAAGCCGGCTGCCTGCTGCCAGCTTCCGGCATTCGGCAACCGGCAATCGGCAATCGGTAATCGGTAACCGGCAATCGGTAACCGGCAATCGGCAATCGACATTCGGCAACCGGTAATCGGTAATCGACTGAACCTGTATAATAAAAATGTACATTTGAAGTTCGTAATGGTATAATCAATAAAAAGGAGATGGACTTCAAATGGGAACACATGGAGAAAGTAGTAAG
>CACYHJ010000238.1 GCA_902774165.1 Oscillospiraceae bacterium | reverse complement strand
ATTATCATCAATGATCGTGGATCTCCGCACATAGGCGTTATAAACCTGCTCAAGGCGGAATTGTTTGATCCCGTAGGCAACCCCCTGATAATAAACAAGCGCGGCCAGCACAAGGCAGAGGATCCGTTTGATCAGATCCCCGAGGATTTTGATCCTTTTGCCTTTCAAAATATAAAACACAGAGATCGGCTTAAAAAGAATCACGCCGAAGACCGTGGAAAGGAACACCGTCTTGAATACCGGGCCCTCATACCCGCTGATATAGACGCTGTCTTCGGTTCCTGCGGTGGGCGAGGTCAGGTTGATGATCAACTGGTCTCCGGTCACCTTGCCGAAGGCTTCCCTCCCCCAGACAGTGCCGGTATAAGCCGCGACGCCGAGGAAAAACAGCAGCATGGCGAACACCTTGACCGCCATGGCGCATTTGCGCATCCTCGGCGGATCCGCAGTCTCAATACAGATCACATGCCGCAGGATCGCGACGACGATTTCGAAAAGGAGGCCGATCGCCAGCGCGCAGAAGAAGAATTTCACATAATCCTTCCCCCCATAAGCAGCATTATCAAGGAAATGCTCATATTTAAGCACATACTGCTGAAACGCAATCGACGATGTGGTAATCAGGAACAGATTACGGACACAGACCCTGACGCACTCCTTAACCGTGCGTTTCTCCGTAATCAGGATCAGATCCAGCGCTGCGGTGATCAGCGCTGCGGCCATGCCGAGAAGAAGAAACATGACCATTCCCTCCTTTAATACTTCTTGAATTGCAGATTTATTCTACATCAATTCCGGGCAATTGTCAACAACCGCGATATTCCCTGAAAGGAACATAAGCGGCGGTTTCCTGCTTTCCGACGACGCCGGGAAAAAAGAGCAATTCCGAAAAAAATCGCCGCGGTTCCCGTTCGGGGAACCGCGGCGGACCGCTTTGCTGCACGGAATCGGAATGCTTCCGCGCGGTTACTGCCCGACGGCCTCCTCGGCGCCGGCGTCGCCCACGGGCGCATATTCAAAGTTCAGAAGGGAAACGTCGTCCGCCTCCTGCTCATCCTGCCAGCTGAGGGAATAATCGTCGTGGAACTGAATTCTGCCAACGCCGTCTTCATATTCGACGTTCTCCGTGCTCACCTCGCCGTTCTCGTTGTAAGTCACGGTCTTTTTGACGGAATCGGAATAGTTGATGCGGAAAACGTCCGGATTGAACGTGCCGCTCATCGTCCACTCGGTGACGGTGCCGTCCTCATTGTTGCGGGTCACGGTGATCTCGGCGTCCGTATCACCCACCGCGCCGACGGTGACCGTATAAGCGCCGGCGGTATAATTGCCGATAAAGTTCATCACCGGATTCTGGAAATCATCCTTCGCCGCCGTCTCAAAGGGGACGGTTTCGGCAGGCGCCGCCGAGGCTTCGGCAACGGGCGCGGTCTCTTCGCCGGAATCGCTCTCCGGCACGGTCGTGGCCGCGGGCTGAGTCGCGTCGGTATTCTCGGGCACGGTCGTCGCGTCGGAGTACAGCTCCGTCGTCGGCTCGTCGCCGGCCGTCTTTTTCTCACAGGCTGCGAACAGCGAAGCGCAGAGCGCGAAGCCCAACAGGGCGCAGATCATCTTTTTCATCATAAAATCTCCTCCGTTGCGTTCTATTTTTCATTCCCCGGGTCCTGTCGCCCGGAACAGAATCAGTATAGCACCGCGCGGAAGTATTGTCCATGCGCAATACTGTCAAAATAAAAAGAGGAATCCCGGCGAATTTCGGGCGTTCTTCTCAATCCGAAGCCTCGGCCAGCAGCTTCAGCGCCGCCTCACCCACCGAGCCGCAGACGTGCGCCGCCGAAGAGAGCACCTGCGGGCGCGCGGTGTCGACCGCCCAGCCGTGATGGACGCGGATCATTTCGATATCGTTGAAATCGTCCCCGAAAACCGCTGCGGCGTCCGCCGGCAGGCCGTAATACCCGAGCGCGTCGGACACGCCCTGCGCCTTGCCGCTGCCCTTTTTGCCGATGTTCACGTGAGGCCCGTTGACAAACGCCGTCACCCGGCCGCCGAATTCCGCGTTCACCGCGTCCGCGACCTCGCACGCGCGCTCCGGCGTGTCAAACGTCGCATAATACTGATGATAATACGCGTCCTTCCCGGTCTCGGAAAAATAACGGGCGTCCGGGATCTCGCGGAACCGTTCTTCCAGCGCAAGGAAATCCGCCCGGGGGATCCGGTATTCCTTCACCACCGTGCCGTCCGCCAGCGCCAGGAGCGCGCCGTTGTACAAAAGATGATAATCCACCTCCACGCCGAATGTCCGGATCGTTTCAATAAAATCCGTGCCGCGGCCGGTCACAAACCCGAAGTACCGCCCCTCGGCGCGCCAGCGGGCGATCGCCGCCCGGTCCGCGTCGGAAACGCCGCCGCCCCGGCAGAAGGTGCCGTCGAAATCGGTCGCGATCAGCATTTTCATAAGCCTGTCCCCTTTGCGTTCTTTTCAGCCTATCATATCACAAAACAGCGCGCGCCGCAAGGACCGGAGTGCCGGAAAAATGAAATATTGCATTCTCCGCTTGATTTTGACGGCTTCTTAACGTATAATACAGGGTATAATCAACGATTGAAAAAGGAATGTGAACTATCATGGAATTCAAAGAACTGGAATTTCTGCCCGTGATCCTCGGAGCGGATATCACCGCGTACAGCCTTGTGCGCAGCTATCACGAGGAATACGGCATCAAGTCGCTGGTGCTCTCGCAGAAGCAGGCGAAGATCATCTCCGAAAGCAAAATCTGCGAAAACCGCGTCTTCCCCGGCCTTGAGAACGAGGACGTTCTGATCAAGACCCTTGTGGAGATCGGCAAAGAATTCAAGGGAAAAAAGAAGCTCATCGTCATGGGCTGCGGCGACTGGTACGTCCGGCTGCTGATCGAGAACAAGCCCACGCTGTCGGAGTATTATATCATCCCCTATATCGACGAGGAGCTGCTGAACCGGATCGTCCTCAAGGATAAATTCTATGAGATCTGCGAGGAGCTGGGCATCAAATACCCGAAAACCTACGTCTATGAATGCGGGAAAGAGAACGACCTGAAATTTGATTTCGACTACCCCGTGATCGCCAAGCCCGCGAATTCCGCCCTGTACCACTACGCGAAATTCCCCGGCAAAAAGAAGGTGTTTCGCTTCAACAACGAGCAGGAGCTGCGCGCCATGCTCGAGGAGCTGGAAAAATCCTCTTACAACTATAAATTCCTGATTCAGGACTGCATCCCCGGCGACGATGAGTTTATGCGGGTGCTGACCTGTTACAGCGACCGCAGCGGCAAGGTGCGGTTCGCCTCCCTCGGCCACAGCCTGCTGGAGGACCACACTCCCTCCGCCATCGGCAACCCGGTGGCGATCATCAACGAGGTCAATCCCGAGATTGTCGCCGCGGCGACGAAATTCCTCGAGCACATCGGTTACACCGGATTCTCGAATTTCGACATCAAATACGACACCCGCGACGGCTCGTATAATTTCTTCGAGATCAACGTGCGCCTGGGCAGAAGCAATTTCTACGTCACGGGCAGCGGCTTCAACACCGTCAAGTGGATCGTGGACGACCTGATCTACAACAAAGAGCTGACCTACACCGTCGCCGACCGGGAAAACCTGTTCACCGTGGTGCCGAAGGGGATCATCCTGCGCTATGTGGAAGACCCGAAGACCCGCGAACAGGTCAGGCGCCTTTACCGGGAGGGCCGCGTGAGCTATCCGTTGGCGTACAAGTGCGACCTGGCGCCGAAGCGCCGGTTTTACGTCACCGCGTCGTTGCTGAACCAGTACCGGAAATATCATCAGGTAGAGCAGGCGGAGAAGAAGAAATCCTGAATCTGACGCAGTCTTTGACCCCGTCCGATTCAGAATACCGGTAAGATGTGAGATGTGGGATGTCGATATCTCTCACATCTCACATTTCTTTGAAATTGTCAACCTGTCCGAAAATCCACGGCAATATTCGTGCACCTTTTTTCTGTTTTTTTGTCACAAAATCGGGTCCTGCGGTTGTCGTATTGAATAGAAGCTGTCAGCTATTAGCTCTTAGCTGTTAGCTGATAGCAGAAGGAGAATTGAAAAGTGAAAGGGAAAATAATTCTGCGCTCTCATCTCTTATATCAACCAGCAACCAACAACCAACAACCGGCAACCGGCAACCGCCAACCGCCAACCGGCAGCCGATCTTCGATTCTATTGCCGAAAAACATATCAGGAGGAATCAGATGATGAAAGTGAAACGATTTTCAGCAGCGCTGCTGTGCGCGGCCCTGCTGATCGGCTCCGTCCTCCCTGCGCTCACCGCCTCGGCGAATTCCTTCCCGAAGATCTGGAAGGGGCTGACCCATTCCGGCGCGCTGCTGCAGGGCGACGACTGCCCGATCGAGGTCAAAAGCGAAACGCTGACGCTTTCCGTTCCCGATTTCCCGAGGGCGTTCGATCCCGACCCGGAATTCTGGAAAGGCTATCAGAGCGAAATGCGGGCGGAATACACGTTTTACAATCCGACACAGGAGACCGTCGAGGTGAAGCTGGCGTTTCCCTGCGGCCCGATGCCCGACTACGCGCTCGAACGCGAGGGCAAGCTGACGCCCGACGAGCTGACGGCTTATCATGAAAAATACGGCGCGTACGTGAACGGAGAAAAAAT
>CACYHJ010000237.1 GCA_902774165.1 Oscillospiraceae bacterium | reverse complement strand
CCACCATAAAGGCGGGGATGCCTTCACCGTCAAATCCGGACGATTGATAATCGTCCCTACATTCAGAATCCGGCTTTCTGCGTAAAGCCGATATTCATGTGTTCGATTTGCCGCGTCCGGCGGGATATTCAGCCCTCGCTGCTTCTCTTCTCGATCAGCGCGTCGAGCATTTCCCTGTGTTCGGCGTCCGTCATGGCGTATTTTCTCATGGGCACCGCGGAAAGGACCATGCCGACCGCCACCGGGACGGAGATCAGGAAGAACATCGCCAGGGCGTATTTCCCGCCGTCCAGCTCGAAGAAATGCGCGCCCTCCGAAAGGCGGAAATTGATGTCGTCCAGATTCGCGCCGGAGAAACCCACCACGGCGTACACGACGCCCTGGATCAGCGCGGCGATACCGCCGGAGAGCTTCGTCAGGAACGACTGGCCGGAGAAGAACACGCCGTCGGGCCGGTAGCCGTTGTGGTATTCCTCATAGTCGACGCAGTCGGCGATCATGATCGACTGCATGACGTTGATGCCGCCCATGGAGGCGCTGGCCATGCCGATGCAAAGAGCGGTCACGGCGACGCCCGCCCAGGAGAGCAGGTTGCCTTTGAATACGAAATAGGCGACGATGATCAGCGCGTAGGGCACGGCGCCGGCGATGGAATAGAAATTGTAGATCTTTTTGTTTTCGAATTTCCGCACGAAGACGGGGGTGACCGCCATCGCCACGAACTGGGGAATGAATACCGCGACGCCGATCAGCGCGATCTTGAGGATCCGCTGTCCGCCGTCGAGATTGCCCACGTTGTCAAAGGAGTTGTCGGTGTAGTAGTACAGCATCAGCGGCATCGCGAGGATCATGAGCAGCTGCAGCGGGCTTCTGATCACGCCGGAGATGAGGATCTGGCGGAAGGGGAGGCATTTCCACATGATCTTGAAGTTGTCGACGATGCCTCTCTTGTCGGCCGCGTCGCCGGGGACGCGCTCGCGGGTCACAAGGCCGGCGACCTCAAACAGCAGCGTGGCGACCGCGGTCACGCCGATCACGGTGGCGATCCACGCGGCTTTCTTGGTGTCGTTGTTGGCCATCTGCTGGGTATAATTCACGCCGTCGACAAGGGCGTTGTACTTGCCCTCGAACATCCCCTTGAGGAAGTCGGGAACAAAGGCGATCACGGTGCCGATGCCGCCGATGCCCGCGGCGGTGCGCGCAAGGCCGATGATCTTCGCCCTGTCGTCCTGGTCGTCGGTCATCAGCGAGGTGATGCCCCACAGCGGGATATCGCACACGGTGAACAGCATGCCCCAGATGATATAGGAGGCGGCCGCCCACACGACGATCAGCACCTTGCTGGCCTTCGGATCGGTATAGATCCCGTTGACAAAGCACAGGATCGTGAACGCGCCGATGATCACCGGGAAGAAGATCAGGAACGGCCGGCATTTGCCCCATTTGGTATGGGTCCGGTCCACGATGGTGCCCATCATCGGGTCGTTCAGGGCGTCCCAGATGCGGGCAGCGAAGATGATCGCGCTGACGATCCCCGCGGGGATGTAAAGCACGGTGCCCAGATACACGCTGACGAGACCCGCCGCGATGACCTGATAGATCAGGTTCTGGCCGAACATGCCCACAAGATACCCGAAAAGCTCGCCGCCGGTGTAGGTGTTCCGGGAGATTTTCGCCGCGGTAGCTGCGTTATTCTTCATAAATAAGCCTCACTTTCAACCTTTTTATTCATTATATCAAATCGGATGCAAAAAGAAAAGGGGGAGAATCGGAATTTTTTAAAAATATTAAAAAATCGGCGCCGCAAAGGACGCCGATTCTGTTGCTTATTGAAATGCGGGGGAGATCACGCGTTCTGCGACGCGGCGATTGCCTCGTTTTCCTGACGGCGCTCGGCGCGCATCTTTTCCAGATCGCGGTACATCTGCTCTTTCGTCTCGCCTTCGACGTTATAGAAGAATTTGAGAATGATCGATTTCAGCAGGTTGCTGAGCGCGTAACCGAACAGCAGGAACGCGAGCAGCCACAGGCAGGTGCTCATATAATTGGGCTGGCTCTGCATGGTCTTGACAAGGTTGCCCTCCGTGGAGGTCGGATAGCCGACCCATGCGATCATGAACGGGATTAAAAGCTCCTTGCCGTAGTTGAGACCCGTCTGGATCCAGCCGGGGATAACGCCCTGAATCGCCTCGATGCGCTCGCCGGTCTGCCATTCAAGATAGTCGTAGTATTCCACGACGAAGTGGGAATTCGAAAGCTCCTGAACGCCGATGCCGACGCCGAAGAGGAAATAGAAGACGTAGAAGAAAATGCTGTTCCAGCCGGAGAAGAACGTCAGTCCCATTTTCGCCTCGGCAAAGCAGATTGCGAACAGCACGCCGGCGGAGATCATCGCGTACGGACCGCAGAATTTCAGAAGCTTCGTCGGTTCGTATTTCTTTGAAATTCTTGCGGTGATCACGTTGCCGATCACCGTTCCCGCGGCGGTGGGCAGGGTAAGCAGAAGATTCTTTGAGGTGCCGACGGTGATCGCGGCGAGATAGGTGGAGAATTTGCCGAGCGCCGCCAGAACGTTCACCCACTGCATATACTGATACGCGCGGTAATTCCGGTATCTGAACAGCAGGAACAGCTCTTTCGAGATCTTGACTTTCGCTTTTTTCGGCAGCTCGATGCGCTCTTTGCAGAACAGGGCGCACATCAGGTTGCCGAAGGCGGTGACGCAGGCGGCGACGATGGCGAGGGTCATATTCATCTTGTTCTGGTCGTCGCTGAACAGGCCGTAAACGAATTTTCCAAGATACGCCGCGCCGTAACCGATGTAATAAGAGAGCTGCCAGATGGTGGCGACCAGCTTTTTCTCCTTCGGGTTGGGGGAGATGACCTGCGCCACGTTCTGGCCGAAGTTGTTGAAGATGTTGAAGATCGTCTGGCACAGTACGACGCCGTAGCGGAACAGGATCATCTGCTGCAGCGTCCAGCCCTGGGGCACGTAGAAGAACAGGATCGTCAGGACAAAGATCGGGACGAGGCAGATGATATACCACTGGCGGTAGCGGCCCCAGCGGCTCTTCCATTTCTGCACGATGATGCCGGCGACCAGGCCGAAGACGATGCTCGCGATGGTGGTGAGCGTGGTCTGCACGCCCATGATCTTGGCGAGCTCCTCTGAATCAACGCCCTGCGGCCCGAAATAGAGCTCGTGCAGGAAGGCGGCGGCAAGAGTGCCGGTCAGGGTCGTGCCGAACATTCCGCCGATGCGGGCAAGGGCGAGACAGACGTATTCAAAGGTCGTCACGTTTTTGCCCTGTTCCGGCGGCAGCGCGTTCGCCGGCACTTTGACGGCGTCCGATACTGCGTTCTTTTTTTTCATAATGAATTCACCTTTCCGGAAATTGACTTCCATAGATTGATTGTTTATATTATATCAAAGGCGTTGTCTGTTTTCAATCTTTTTTTGAACAGAAAAGACGGTTTTTTATTTTTTTTGCCCGACGCGATTTTCCCCCGATCCGCAGTGCGGAAGGGAACAGAAGGGCAGATCGTCAGATTTATCTTGCAAACCGGTTTTCGTTATGATAAAATAAAATCTGAAATTAAATCAAGGCAACGCCGCGCAGTCGTATTTGTGCGGTGTTACCCTGGAAAACGGCGGAGGAACGGCTATGAAATTTGCGGTGATTTCCGATACCCATTATCTGTCTGATTCCATGCTTTGTCCCGGCGCGCCGGAGGACGCGCGGCTGAAAAAAAAGATCAACTGCGCGGTCTTCCGCTCCCTTGCGAAGACCGATGCTTTTGACACGGTCCTGATCACCGGCGATCTGACCGACGCCGGCGACGAGGCGAGCCACCGGGAGTATATCGAGCTGCTGCGGGAGGTAAAAGAGAGCGGCAAGCACGTCTATGTGCTGACCGCCACCCACGACTTCCAGTTCAGCCGCTCCTATGCGATGAAAAAAGGCTGGCCTGTCAGCTATCAGGCACACCCCTGGAATCTGGCGTGGTTTGATAAGGATCATTTTGATTACCGGAGCATTACGGCCAAGCCCGAAGGGCTGAGCGACGCGGAATGCGTCCCGCCGCTGGTGAAGCCCTGCACGCCGGAGCAGCTCTGGGAGCTGTACGCGGAATTCGGCAGGGATCAGGCGTTTTCCGAATTCGCGCCGGATTATTCCTATTGCGTAAAATTAGAGGAAAAAATCTGGTGCCTGATGCTCAACAACAACTTCCGGGACGTGGACCCGATGAACAACATGAGCCCGTCCTATTCCCCCGGGTGCCTGCGCTGGATCGAAGAGACCGTCCGCGAGGCGCGCGCGGAGGGCGCTTTCATCTTCGCCTGCACCCACCACCCGCTGGTGCCGCCGGTTCCGGCGTATAAGCTCGGCGGGGGCGACCGGAATATGCGCCGGGCGTATGTGGCGCACATGCTGGCGGACCTCGGGATCCCGCTGGTGTTCAGCGGCCATACGCATTTTGCCGACGTGGGCTTCGCCCGGTCCGACCGGGGGAACCTGCTGTGTGATATCACGACGCCGGGGCTTGCCTCCCTGCAAAAGAAGAACGTCCGGTATGGGTACCATCGCGATTCGGTGCTTTGCGCCGAATTGCGATTTTTTCTTGCAATGGGGTATTCCTTATGTTAAAATAATAAAATAAGGAAGTGATGCCTGTGGATAAGCGTACCGAAGCGCTTCTGCCGCTGGTGCAGAAGCCCGCCCGCTACATCGGCGGCGAGCTCGGCAGCGTCGTCAAGGGGATCCGGGTCCGGCATCTTTACCCGCTCTGCCGGTGCGCGCATCTGACCGCGAAGGAATACGAGAGCGTCAAGGATCTGCGGGTCTTCGATCTCATCATGCAGTGCGTGGTCAATATGCAGTGCGGCGACGGGCAGTATACGCCCGACACTCCGGTCTACCGTTTTATGATGGGCTTTGCCGCCGCGGCGGACAGCGTCATCGACACACAGCCTTTCTTTGACGTGAAGAAAAAGCTGAAGGGCTATTCCATCCGCGAGATCGTGGAACCCATGCTCTTCAACAACGGCGTGCCGGACAACGAGGCGCAGTTCGATTTTACCGTCCTTCCGGCGGAAAGAGTGCCCACCGCCCGGTTCACAAGCCACGCGGGCGAGATCCTCATGGCGGCGCTCAGCGCGCTTGCCCTCGCCGTCTCTCCGCTGTCCCCGGCGGTGACGGCCGCCGCGATCCCGGCGCTCACGATCCTCAAAAAGCGGAAGAACCGGAAGCATCCCGTATCCCCCGAGCGGTATTGAAATCCGGATAGAAACCGCGTAAAATGGAACCGTAATTCAAAAAAGGGGGATTTTTTGATGGACAGAACACTGCGCTCGGCGCATATCGGCATGAAATTCGGCATGTCCCATATCGAGGGCGCGATGGCGTTCGGCGCGGATATCGCGGCGATCTGCGATACCGATCCCGATAACCTGCGGGCGGCGGGGGAGCGCTACGGCATCCCGGAGGAAAAACGGGTCGCGGATTACCGGCAGATCATGGCGGACGAGTCGATCGATATCGTCACCGTCGCCGTGCCGGACCAGCTGCACGCGCAGATCTCCTGCGACCTTCTGCGCGCGGGGAAGAACGTGCTCTGTGAAAAACCGCTGGCGCTGAAGCGCTGCGACCTGGAGCAGATCGTCCGGACGGCGGCGCGATCCGAAGGGAAATTCATGGTCGGTCAGATCTGCAGGTTCACGCCCGCCTTTGAAAAGGCGAAGGAGCTGATCGACGGCGGCGTGATCGGCGAGGTCTATTTTGCCGAATCGGAATACGCTCACGACTATATGACCTTTGTGGATACCTGGCGGGGCGACCCGGACCGGCACGGCGTGATCGGCGGCGGCTGCCACGCGGTGGATCTGCTGCGCTGGCTCGTCGGCGACCCGGCGGAGGTCTTCGCCTACGGGACCCACCTTTTGCTGCCCACGGTGGCGTACGACGACGCGACCGTCGCGGTGATGCGGTTTGACGGCGGCGCCATGGGCAAGGTCTTCGTCTCCACCGGCTGCAAACGGGACTACACCATGCGCACGGTGATCTACGGCACAAAGGGTACGGTCATCTGCGACAATACCTCGCCTGCGCTCACCCTGTTCACCACGGACGAAAAGGGGATCACGCTCCCGGCGCAGACGCTTGCGGTGCAGGTCAACAACCACAACGCCGCCAAGGAGTTCGCCGTGTTCGCCCGCGCGATCCTGGACGATACCCCGGTGGAAACGGACGCGCTGGAGGGGGCGAAAACCGTTGCGGTCTGCCGCGCGATCATCGAATCCTCCGCGTCGGGCGTTCCCGTGCGTCCCGATTATCATTTTGATTGATACCGAAACAATAAAGAGTGCGGCAAAATCGCCGCACTCTTTTTACTGTGAAACAATTATTTTATTTATATTGAGGAATTATTTATACTGATACGCTCTGACGTAATCAATGATGAAATCCGAGGTTTCGTCGCCCGTCTGAAGGGTGCTGCCGCCCCAGCTCTGGCCCGTGACCGCGTCGGCGCCGCCGACCTCGACGGAAAGGATCAGGTATTCCGGCACCTGCGACGCGCCGCCGAAGCTTGAGCGCCCGGTCTCGATGCCGTTGACGTAGAAAATATATTCGTTTTCGTTCCACTCAAGCCCGTAGGTGTTGAAT
>CACYHJ010000236.1 GCA_902774165.1 Oscillospiraceae bacterium | reverse complement strand
TTGCCGCAAAAATCGTACTCCGCGATCCACAGCGTCGTTCCGCCGCTGTTTTCCACCGCCACAGCTTCTCCCCGTTCCGTTCGGTACCGGAACGTATCGCCGTCCTGCCGCGGCAGCCCCGCAGGACGGCGCGGATCCTTCTCGGGGAGGATCCGCACCGTCAGATGCGGCTGCTGCGCGTCGCAGGAAAACTTCCGCATCTGCGCCGATTCCGTAAACTCGGGGGCGCTCAGGCACAGCACCGAGGAACCGAACCGATAATACCGTTCAGGAAGTAAAGATGTTGTTGTTGTCTGATGGGGCATGATAACACACCATGTCGTCCAGGCCGGGGCCGTGGTACTCGCAGATGGGCGCAGCCTGGAAAATTTCCATTTCAAAACCGACGTCGATCGTGACGGAGCAAAGTCCGATCGCAAAGTTCGCGATACCTTCACAGCTGGAGGCAACCGGCGTGCTCATTGACAGCTGTTCCAATCGGACTTTCGGTTTTTGGTACGCTTTCTTCACCGGTTATTATCCCTCCTTACTGAAAAAATGAATTGATAAACGCAATGATGGATCTGAAGATTTCGGCAAGTCGCCTCATGATGGTCCGGATGTTGCCATACGCTCTCGCAAGGAACGATTCATCGGTCTCATCTGCGGAAAGTCCGTCGTCAACGATCACCTCGGCGTCGCCGGTGGCGGGCTGCACCATACGGAAGGTGACGATCGCGCCGTCGTCCTCCCAGACGAACTCGACCCAGCCGTCCTCGGTTGCGGTAGCGTTCTGCACGCCGCAGACGCTGTAGACGTCCGCCGTAACGGCGGGGATCACGATCTCAAAGCTGTTGCCGCAGTCCGCGCAGCGAGCGGTCACGATACCGGATTCGGTCTCGGTGGGCGCGGTCGTTACCGTGTATTCGTAACGATGGCGGCACTCGGACATGCCCGCGATGTAGGCGGCGCCGGCATTGGAAGCCGCAAGCTTGATCATCCGGCGGGACATGGGCGCAAAGGAAGCCAGAACCATGACGATCTCCTTGTACGTGATCTTGACGTTCGTGATCGAGACCGTCGCTTTGCCGGTATTGGTCAGGGTGATCAGGTCGCTGACGTTCTCGGACCAGTCCAGTCCGTCGCCCACGTTGTAATACATATCCGAGGACGCAACAATGGTAATGCTCTTCGGATCGCCCGCGGAATGCGTCGCGGTCAGCTCGACCGTCTCGCCGGTCAGCTTCTTCGCGCCGATCTGGACCGTGTCGATCGCTTTGCCGTTGTTTTCACACAGCAGGCAGAAGGAGATGGACTGACCGGGGGCAAGATATACCTCGTTGTCGGGGCCGTAGCTCACATAGTCGGTCAGGTCGCTGCCCTCGCCCTTATCCTGCGCGATGGAATCAAAGAATACCGCGCCGCTGATCTGCTTGGGTCCTCTTACGGCTTCCGCCGCGCTGATGATGTTCTTGCGCAGCTCGATGAACTGCGGCCAGCCTTCGCCGTCTTTGGTGTAATACTCTTTGTTGTATCCCTCGTAATCCTCGGCAGGGGCATAGGTGCGGATGGCGTCCAGATAGAAATCGTAGTTGCCGTTGGTGTAGTCCTTTCTGCCCGTTGCGGGATTGATGGGAGCGGTGTGATCGAAGAAGGTCGCATAGCTGAGCGTTACGACCACCGTATAAGTGTTATACGGGAGATCGGGGCTCTTGATGACCGGGATCTGATACAGCGCGCCGGCGTCGGTGCTGGGCGTCCAGGTGTAGTTGATCTCGTAGTTCACGTAGGTCTTTTTGGTATCCGCCTGCTGGATGTTTGCGGGCAGCATCTGATCCTCGGGGATCTCTTCCGTTTCCTGAACGATGGTGTTGCGCACGTACCATTTGCCGTTCCAGTACCATTCGTGGCGGATGTAACCGTCGCGGGAACGCTGATAGCCGTAGTACGTGTCAACGACGTAGCTGTCGTACTTCGTCCCGACCGCCTCGGTGCCGGTATAGACGTCCACATAAATGAATCCGGTCTGGTTGGAGGTGACGCTGATCAGATCGAAGCCCGTGCCGGTGAAGGTGAAGGTGGCGGTGGGCCACTTCCTGCCGTTTGCGGCGTAATCGCCGTTGCGGACCTTGACTCTGTGCGCCGTTCCGTTGGAGTAGGTGGTGCAGTTGACGTTCGCGTCGTCGTAGCCGTAGACGTTGTCCGCGTCCAGATCGGCGACGATCTGATCGAAGCCGGGCCGGTCCTCACCCTGATAAACGCCGTCGTTGGCGCCGGTGACGACCTCCCACTTGTTCAGCTCGGTATCGGTGAAGGTCACGAAGTTGTCTTCATAATACATGATCGTGGCGGGAACCACAGTCACGGAGCCGTAGAGGTACCAGGTCTTGCCGTGGGCCTCCAGCGAGAAGGCAGCGCCGATCACTTCTTTTTCGCTCATCATCATGTCGGTGGGCGTGTAGGTGAGCTTGCCGTCCGCATAGGAAACGGTGCCGTGCGCATATACAGCCTCGTTTCCGCTGAAGCCCGCGGGCCGCTTATCGGTAACGGAGAAGGCTTCCGCGCCGGGCGCGCCGAGACCGACGAAGGTCGGCTCAACGCCGAGTCCCGCGTAGTAGTCGGCGACGCTGACCTGCACGGGCAGACCGTAGTCGATGACGATCGTCTGGTTGCCCAGCTTCGGGATATTGGTGGCGGTGATGGAGTTCGTTGTACTGCCTACAGTAATACTTGTTTTCCGGAACAAACGAAGTTCCGTACCATAGTTATTGCTCGCTGATGTTGTGCCTCCGGCTGAAGTCAAAGTTTGTTGGTTATTTACAGTTAAATAGTAATAACGAGTGCGCTGAATTATTGTTCCGGTTCTGACAGTACTATATATCTTACCTGAGTAAGCTCCGAAGTTCCCGTTTAACGCCGAGTAATAAATATTGGAAGTGGTGGTGGCGCCAACAGTGGAAGCACCGCCATTATCAATAGAAAGACGCCTGTTTCCGCTTTGCAGCGCTCCATTTGTATATGTCCAAACCGCATTTTCCGGAACCTCGGTAAAATACTCGAAATGTGTTGTGTTGCCTTCTTTTGCTTCTCCGATCACATGGGTAAAGCCGGTCTTCATTACGGTAAGAGGATACGAGTTGCTTGACTGTTGCGTATAGCCGATCACATACGATTTGCTGCCAGCGGTATCGGTGATTACATATTCATTTCCATCAGCAAGGCTGTTCGCGGGCACGTAAGCGGTAATCGTCCTGGTGGTATCCACGATCTGAAGATCCCCGGTGACGGGCTCGTAGCCGTCCACGGTAGGCTCAAGAAGAAGATACCTGCCGGTTTCGGTGTCACACTGCGCGACCTCGATCTTCCGGCTCCAATCCGTATCGGCGGAAAGGGTGAAACTCTTCGAAACAACCGTCACGCTGCCGTCGGCGGCCTCGTAACCCACCACGCAGTCGATCGCGCCGTGAGAGGAAAGGTTGTCTTCCCACTGCTTGTTCACGATCAGCTCGACCGTGTCTACGTTGGTTTTCGGCGTATTTGTCACGGTCTGGCTGTAGGAGGGAGCCGCCGCGATCACGCTGCCGGCAGCATTTTCATAAACGGATACGTCGTTCGCGCCGCCGTCATATACCAGCTCATAGCCGGGCACGGTCACCACGCCCGCTTCGCTGCTGACGGCGCTGTAGCTGACTGTGTAGAGCATAGACTGGGTTTTCTCACGGACCGTATAGTTGTATACGTTGCCGTTTTCGTCGTTCACGGCAAGGCCGCCGAAGGTATAGCTCCAATCGTTGGAGGCGCTGAGCGACGCGGTTCTGCCGGAAGCTGCGCCGTTGATGTAGAGCTCGACTTCAACGGCTTCGCCGGCGTGGTTCTCGGCGCCGTCCGCCCAGCTCTTGTGCGCTGTGATGGCGGTTTCGGTATCCTTTACATTATATACAGATACTTCAGCGACGCTGTCGTTGGAGTAGACAAACTCGCCGACCTTCACCTGATAGCCTGCGGGGATATCGCTTTCGGTGATGAAGTATTCGCCCGCCTCGCTGATCTTGCGCAGCTTCAGGGTAACGGTCCAGTCGTTTTCGTCGCTGAGCACGATGCCCTGCTTTATGCTCTGTTCCGTGCCGTTCTGATAACGGTAGCCGAGCGCAAGCGTCACGGGCTCGTGCAGGTCGTTGTCGCCCCACTTTTTATCGATGCGCAGATGCAGGATATTGTGGACAGGATGGATGTAGAAAAACTGTTCAAGATACCATTTTGGAAAAAACTAATTCCCAAGAAGGGCTCTTTGTTGAAAAGTCCTTTTTATGTTGATCCAAAGGCATTGGAGGATTTTATAGAGACAGAGCTTCGCAATCTGTTGTCATTAAACAGTAAGGTGGAGTTCCGCGATTTGCCAAAACCTTTGACGATTATCGCATCAGACCTGCGTAATCACACTTACAAGGTTTTCTCGCGAGAGAAAACGGCAAAAGAGTCAGTATCACATGCAGTGGTATGTTCATCAGCTTTTACGTTCTTTTTTAAAGTTCAGGACGAACAATATACTGATGGTGGTCTTGTAAGCAATCTTCCAGCCTTCGCTGTGAAGTCAAAGAGTCATTTCGACAAGATATTAGCTTTTTCATTAAAGTCAGAGTCTGTCAAACGTGTAAACCCAGATAAATTCAAAGATGTCCTATTGAATGTCATTACGACCATAACAAATGGAACC
>CACYHJ010000235.1 GCA_902774165.1 Oscillospiraceae bacterium | reverse complement strand
CTTTGCCGATTGTTCGGCGCTGAAAAGCATTGCGCTTCCCGCCGATTTCAAAACGCTGGGCGCCCGCGCCTTCGACGGCTGCGTCGGGCTTGAAACCATCACGGTGTCGCCGGTGAATCTCTATTATACCGGTGTGGATGACGCCGCGCTCTATACCCGCAATAAAAAAGAATTGATCCTGGTGGCGCCGGGGGCAGGGCTGACGGACTTTACCGCCGCCGCCTCCACGGAGATGATCGATCCCCGCGCGTTCGCCGGCAACCGGACGCTCCGGACGGTTTCGCTGCCCGGCGGGATCGTGGATATCGGCGCAGACGCGTTTTACGGCTGTCCGTCTCTTGCGCGCGTCAACGTCGCAAAAGGCAAAAACTGCTATGTGCTTGACGATGCTGTCTATATTTCCTATACGGATTATACCGGCAGCGCCCGGGTGACGCTGGAATACCTGCCGGCCGCCTGCGGAAAAACGGAGTTTACCGTGCCCGCCGGGGTCGCGCTGATCGCGGATCACGCGCTGAGCGACTGCCTGAGTGTTGAAGCGTATTCCGTTGCTTCGGGAAACGAAAGCTTCAAGGCGGATCCGGCCGGCGCGCTTTATGATTTTGAAAAAACGGAGCTGATCGCCTATCCGCCCGCAAGCTCCTCGGCAGGATATACGCTGCCCAACAACGTTCGCTCGGTTCGTCCGTCGGCATTCTCCGGCAGCGTGAATCTGACCGGCATTACCGGGAAAAGCATGTTCTTCAAGGATAAGGACGGCGTTCTGCTCACGGCGGATAAGCTGACGGTCGTCGCATATCCCGGCGGCAGGACCGCGGCGGAATACGCCGTGCCGGCGAACGTTCAGTTCATTGCCGACGGCGCGTTTTCCCGTGTGGATTCCGTCGGCGTCCTCTCGCTGCCGGCATCTCTGGCGAAAATCGGGGACGAGAGCTTCCATGGCGCTTCTTTTGCGAAAATTCAATACGACGGGTCCCGCGCGGCTTGGGATGAGATCGACGTGGGCGAGCGAAACGACGGTCTGCGGTCGGCGTCCGTCGAATATGCCGAGACGTCGTCGGAACCCGCGGATCTTGTCCCCGTCAATCCGGATCCGGAGATTGTTCCCGGCGACGTGAACGGCGACGGCAAGGTCCGCGCGGACGACGCGCGGATGACCCTGCGGTACGCCGCGAAGCTGGATTCTTTGGACGACGCGCAGCGGGCGGCGGCGGACGTGAACGGCGACGGAAAGGTCCGTGCGGACGACGCGCGTATCATTCTGCGGGTCGCCGCAAAGCTGCAGACTTTATAATGCGCGCCGGCAACGAGCGCGCGGTTCGGAGAAAGTATTTATGAAGAAGAGAATCAAGCTGATCGTGATCCTGGCGGTCGTTCTGGCTGTCGCTGCAGGCTGCGGGGGAACATTCTTCGCCATGAAAAAAGCCTATGCGCCCGTGGACCGGGTCACCGGCATCGACGCGTCGACCAAAGAAGACCGTTATATCATGCCCATCAGGCTGATCGCGCACCGCGGTTTTTCCGCGCTTGCGCCGGAGAACACGCTGGCCGCGGCGGACGCCGCCGGCATGGCGAAGTTCTACGGCTGCGAATTTGACCTTCGGCTTTCCGCGGACGGGCAGTGGTTTGTGATGCACGACGACGACGTGTCCCGCATGACCGACGGCGAGGGGCTCATCTCCGAAATGACCGCCGAACAGATTGCCGGACTGACCGTCGACGCCGGAAACAATCTGATCCAGCACGAAGGTGAAAAGGTGCCCACTGCGCGGGAAATGCTTTCCGCTGTGGTGAAAAACCACGTGCGGCCCGTGATCGAAATCAAAACCGCCGGCGCCGCCGCGCAGTATTATAAAGAACTGGCGGACCTGATCGCCGAGCTGGCCGGCGGGGAGTACGACGTCATCTCCTTCCATGCCGACGTTCTCAGGGAAATGAAAAAATTTCTCCCGGACGCGTCGCTGTGGCTTCTGACCTCAAAGGTTACCACGGAACAGATCAACTCTGCGGCGGCGGAGGGGTTTACCGGTATCAGCATCAACGCCAACAATTTCCTGAATCACCGTTACATCGACGATATCGCGGACAGCGGCCTTCTGGTCTCGGCCTGGACGGTGGACAATATCAAGCTGATCGACCGGCTTTATGCCAAGGGCGTGTATTATTTCACGACGAATTACATTCAGCCGGCTTAAATAATGAATAATGAATAATTGCGGACGGGGCAAAGCCCCGTACCCCGGAAAAGATAGGATGAAAACGAAATGGACAATCAGAAACTTGCGGCGCTTCTGTTCCCGAACGTGACGAAAACGCCGGACGACTATGAAAACATCTATCCTCCCAGAGGCCTTGCCGAGGGCGTGAAGGTCACCCGCTTCGCCCCTTCGCCCACGGGCTTTATGCATCTGGGCAACCTGTTCTCCGCCCTGATCGACAAGCTGGCGGCGGGCAAGGACGGCGTTTTTTATCTGCGCATTGAGGATACCGATAAAAAACGCGAGGTGGACGGCGCCATCGACGCCGCGCTTGCGGGCCTTGCCGCCTTCGGCGTGGTGCCCAACGAGGGCATGACCGGGCAGGAAACCGAAAAGGGCGCCTACGGTCCCTATAAGCAGAGCAAACGCGCAGACATCTACGCCTGCTACGCGAAAAAGCTCGTCGAAGAGGGCAGAGCCTATCCCTGCTTCTGCACCGAGGAGGAGCTTGCCGGCATCCGCGCCCGCCAGGAGGCCGAGGGCGCGAACCCCGGCTACTACGGCAAATGGGCGGTTTGGCGCGAAAAGGATCTGCCCGCGATCGAACAGGCGCTCTCGGAGGGCAAACCCTACGTTCTGCGGCTTCGCTCTCTGGGCGACGAGAATAAAAAGATTTTCGTGAACGACCTTGTCAAGGGCAAGATCGAGATGCCGGAGAACACGCAGGATATCGTCCTGCTCAAGACCGACGGCATCCCCACCTATCACTTTGCCCATGCGGTGGACGACCACCTGATGCGCACTACCCACGTGGTCCGCGGCGACGAGTGGATCGCCTCTCTGCCCCTGCACGTGGAGCTGTTCTCCGCCCTGGGCTTCAAGCCGCCGAAATATGTGCATATTTCCCCCATCATGAAGCTGGACGGCGGCAACAAGCGCAAGCTCTCCAAACGAAAAGACCCGGAAGCGGCGGTCTCCTATTATATTGAAAAGGGCTATCCCGCCGGCGGCGTCGCGGAATATCTGATGACCCTCGCCAACTCCAATTTCGAGGACTGGCGCAGGGCGAACAAGGATCTGCCTGCCGACGATTTCCCCTTCAACGTCAAGAAGATGAGCCCCAGCGGCGCCCTGTTCGACGAGGCAAAGTTTGAGGATATCTGCAAGAATATCATCTCCGTGATGAGCGCCGACGAGGTCTTTGAAAAGACGGGCGAATGGGCGAAGCAGTACGACCCGGAGCTTTCCGCGCTGATCGAAGAGGACCCGGAGAAGTTCCGCAATATCCTTTCCATCGACCGGGACGTGCCGAAGCCGAGAAAGGATATCGCCGCCTGGAGCATGGTGAAGGATTACCTTTCCTATTTCTACGACAGCCTGTTCAAAATCGAGGACGCCATGCCTCAGCAGCTTTCCGACGCCGATATCAACGCCGTGCTCGACGCCTATATCGCCGCCTACGACGAGAACGACGACAAGGATACCTGGTTCCAGAAGCTCAAGGACCTGTGCGAGCCTCTCGGCTTTAAGCCCAACGTGAAGGAATATAAGAAAAATCCCGAGGCGTACAAGGGGCACGTGGGCGACGTTTCCGGCGTGATCCGTGTGGCGACCACCGGCAGACGCAACACCCCCGATCTGTATTACGTGCTGAAATACCTCGGCAAAGACCGGGTGATCGCCCGCCTGAACGCAGCGAAGAAGTAGGGGCGGGCATGACCGCCCGCCGGTGGGAACGGTGAAGCACCGATAACCAACAACCGGCAGCGAGCAACAATCAACGAGCAACCAACAACCAGCAACCAGCAACGAAAAGGAATGAAAACATGGAAGAAAACGAGAAAGTAATGAATTCAAACTTCATCCACGACTTCATCGACGAGGATCTCGCCGCGGGGGTCAACAACCGCGTGCAGACCCGTTTCCCTCCGGAACCCAACGGCTATCTGCACATCGGCCACGCCAAGGCGATCTGCATCGACTTCGGCACCGCGGAGAAATATCACGGCCTGTGCAACCTGCGGTTTGACGACACCAACCCGGTGAAAGAGGATACCGAGTATGTGGACGCGATCATGGAGGACATCAGATGGCTGGGCTTCGAGTGGGCGAACGTCTACTATGCCTCCGACTACTTTGATTTTCTTTATGAGTGCGCGCTGAAGCTGATCCGCGAGGGCAAGGCCTACGTGGACGATCTGAGCGCAGACGAGATTCGCGAATACCGCGGCACGCTGACCGAGCCCGGCAAAAACAGCCCTTACCGCGACAGAAGCGTGGAGGAAAACCTCGACCTGTTCAAACGAATGACAGACGGAGAGTATCCCAACGGCGCGAAGGTGCTGCGGGCGAAGATCGATATGGCGTCGCCCAACCTCAACATGCGCGACCCGGTCATGTACCGCATCGCCCACGTCGCCCATCACCGCACCGGCGACAAGTGGTGCGTATACCCGATGTACGACTTCGCGCATCCGCTTTCCGACGCCCGCGAGGACGTGACCTATTCGCTCTGCTCTCT